>NZ_JBHXTO010000056.1:0-52070 GCF_042677425.1 Streptomyces sp. NPDC127119
TGCCGGGCCGGCGGACACCTCCAGCCTGTCCGGCGTTTGAGGACAAGGGGGGCGAGGGGGCGCAGCCCCCATGCGCGGACGGGAACGGGTAGGGGCGGCGGGGGCGACACCCTGTCGTCCCGTGGCCGGACCGCTGGACGCAACGTCCATTGCCCGCCCGCCGACGCGCCCGGCATGCTGCGGACGTGCCAGCGAACCGGAGCCACCCGACCCCGAAGAAAACCCCCATGTCCCGCCGCAGCCTGCTGCGCACCCTCGGCACGGGCGCGGCGGCGGCGTTCGCCGCGGGCTGCGGGGTACCGGCCGCGTACGTCGCGCCAGGAGACCGGCGGAGAAGCGATCTGTCGGCCACGGAGAAGCGTCTGACCTGGGCGAACTGGCCGCTCTACATCGACACGGACGACGAGGACGAGTCGCGGCGCCCGACGTTGGACGCGTTCGGGAAGCGCACCGGGATCGCGGTCACGTACACCGAGGAGATCAACGACAACGACGAGTTCTTCGGCAAGGTCAGCCCGTCCCTGATGAACCACCAGGAGACCGGCCGGGACCTGATCGTCATCAGCGACTGGATGTGCGCGCGGTTCGTACGCCTCGGCTGGGTCCAGGAGATGGACCGCTCCCGGCAGCCGAACATCACCAGGTATCTCGATCCGCAACTGCGGTCCCCGGCCTTCGACCCGGGGCGCCGCTCCACCGTGCCGTGGCAGTCGGGGATCACCGGTGTCGCGTACAACCGCCGCAGGCTGGGCCGGGAGATCCGGCACGTGTCCGAGCTGTGGGCCGACGACCTCAAGGGCCGTGTCACGCTGCTGTCGGGGCTCGACGAGGCGTTCGCGCTGCTGATGCAGGGCAACGGCGTCGACATCACCCGGTGGACCGCGGACGACTTCCACAGGATGTGCGACCAGGTCGACGAGCTCGTCCGCGCGGACCACATCCGCCGCTTCACCGGCAACGACTACATCAAGGACCTGTCGAGCGGCGACGTGCTGGCCTGCCAGGCCTACAGCGGTGACGTGATCCAGCTGCAGGCCGACGATCCCGACATCGAGTTCGTCGTGCCGGAGGAGGGCGCCGAGTTCTGGTCCGAGTCCCTGATGATCCCGAACCTCGCCCGCCACAAGGCGAACGCGGAGGAACTGGTCGACTACTACTACGAGCCCGCCGTGGCCGCCGAACTCGCCGCCTGGGTCAACTACGTCTGCCCCGTCCCGGCCGCCCAGGACATCCTCGCCTCCGCCAAGGACAAGGAGACCGCGGCCCTCGCCGAGGACCCGCTCGTCTTTCCCGACAGCGCCATGCGCAAGCGGCTCGCGATCGCCCGCGACATCACGGCGAAGGAGCGGACGGAGTTCGCGAAGCGCTGGAACGCCATCGCCGGCCTGTAGCCCGTACCGGTGGCCGTGCCGCCGGCCACCTCTTGTCATAGCCAACAAAGTGAATAGGGTATTAGTGGGGTAGTGGCGGGTCACGGCGAAAGGGGTCACCCCATGTCCGACAGCGGAAGCGGATATCTGCGGTACGTCGCCCTGGGCGACAGTCAGACCGAGGGGCTCGGTGACGGCGACGACGTGACAGGGCTGCGCGGATGCGCCGACCGGTTCGCGGAGGAGCTGGCGAAGGGGTCCCCGGACGTCCTCTACGCCAATCTCGCCGTCCGCGGGCGCCTCGCAGGGCAGGTGCGCGCCGAGCAGCTGCCCGCGGCCCTCGCCCTGCGGCCCGACGTGGCCACTGTGGTCGCCGGGATGAACGACCTGCTGCGGCCCCGCTTCGACGCGGACGAGGTGGGCGCCCACCTGGAGGCGATGTTCGCCGCGCTGACCGGGCAGGGGGCCCGCGTCGCGACGGTCACCTTTCCCGACGTCGGCCGGATCAGCCCGCTGGCCCGGCCGCTCGGCCGCCGGGTCCTCGCCCTCAACTCCCGTATCCGGGAGGCGGCCGGACGCCATGGCGTGGTCATCGCGGACATGTCCGCCCACGAGGTGGTGACGGACCCCCGGCTGTGGAGTCCTGACCGGCTGCACGCGAGCCCGCTCGGCCATGCGCGGATCGCCGCCGCGGTCGCCCACGCGTGCGGCCTGCCGGGCAGTGACGAAGCCTGGACGCTGCCCCTGCCGCCCGGTGCGTCGGTGCCCACGCGGCTGCGGGTCGTCGGGGCGGAACTGCGCTGGGTCGGCGGCTTCCTGGGGCCTTGGCTCATGCGCCGGGTCCGGGGCCATTCGTCGGGCGACGGGCGGCAGGCCAAGCGGCCGGAACTGCTCCCGCCGGTCCTCGTCGACAGTCGCGTCCTTGACTGATCAACGGCTGATCGACCCGGTGCTAGCTTGAGCCCATGGCGTTGCGCAACGCGGTGATGGCCGCACTCCTGGAGGGCGAGGCGTCGGGGTACGACCTCGCGAAGGGTTTCGAGGCCTCGGTCGCCAACTTCTGGATGGCCACTCCCCAGCAGCTCTACCGCGAGCTGGAGCGCATGGAGGGCGAGGGGCTGGTCTCCGCCCGGGTCGTCCAGCAGGAGCGCCGGCCCAACAAACGGCTCTTCTCGCTCACGGAGTCCGGACGCCGGGTCCTGCGCGCGTTCGTCACCGAGGGTCCCGCGAAGCCCCTGGCCATCAGGGACGAGCTGATGGTCAAGGTCCAGTGCGTCGACATCGGGGACCTCGACGACATCGAGGCCGTACGGGCCGCGGTCGCCGAGCGCGTCGAACGGTCCGCCGCCAAACTCGCCCGCTATCTGCGGATGCGGGAACGCATGCTGGCCGGCCGCACCGAGGACGAACACCTCGCGTCCGCCGAGCGCATCGGCCCCTACCTCACCCTCCAGGGCGGTATCGCCCTGGAGCGCGGGAACCTCCAGTGGGGCGAGACCGTCCTGAAGCGCCTCGCGCAGCGCGTCGCGGTCCTCGGCGGCCCGGCCCCCGCGCACCCGGACGAACCGGGCCTCCCGAAGGAACCGGGCCCCCCGAACGCCTAGCCCGCCCTCACCCCGCGAAGGCCGCCCGTACGATCCGCTCGGCCACCGGGTTCATGTCCTCCGACTTGGCGTCCGTCGCGTTGACCGAGTACACGAGGGTGCGGGACAGATCGCGGGTGGCCGCGACGAGCGTGCCGTACCCGGGACGCGCCCCCGACTTCAACCACAGGATCGTGCCGTTGCCCAGGTCGAACCGCTGGAGACCGGCGCTCATGGTGGCGCCCGGCACATCGGGCAGGGTGAACATCTCCTTGTCCAGGAGGGGCCGGGGGACCAGCCGGCCCCGGAACAGCGCGTGCAGGAGCCGCTCCAGGTCCGCCGTCGTGGAGATCATGTCGCCCGCGGCCCACCGGTCCGACATGTTCCACTCGGTGGCGTCCACCAGCCTGCCGTCCGCCAGTCTCTGGTAGCCGCGGTTGTGCGGTCCGTGGATACGCGGGTCGGGGCCGCCGGGGAAGGACGTGTGCCGCATCCCGGCCGGCCGCAGGACCCGTACCGTCGCCTGGTGCTCGTACGAGTCGCCGGTGACCTTCTCCACGAGGAGGCCCAGCACGGTGTAGTCGATGTTGCTGTAGCTCTGCCGCTCGCCGGGGCGGAAGGCGGGACCCTGGGCGACCGAGGCGGCCACCACCTCCTCGGGCGTCAGCGTCTCGTACCGCCGTTCGTACCCCTCGCCGTTCACGTCCCCGAGCGACGAGCCCGGCCTCAGGCCGCTGGTGAAGGTGAGCAACTGCCGTACGGTGATGGGCTCGAAGGCCTTCGAGAGGAGGCCGGGGAGGTAGGTCTGGACGTGCCCGTCCAGGTCCACCCGGCCCTCGGCGGCGAGCTGGAGCACGACGGCCGCGGTGACGACCTTGGTCGTGGAACCGGCCCGGAAACGCCCGTCCGCCAGCGCCTCGCGCCCACTCGGCAGATCGTGCACCCCGGCGCTGCCCCGCCACACACCGTCCGTGCCCGACACCCGGACGAGCGCGGCCGTCGCGTCGTCGTCCGGGAGCCCCGCGAGCGCGGCGCGCAAGGCCCGGCCGGTGGCCGGATCGACTGCCCCCGGTCTCCCGGTGTCCCGTTCCCCGGCGTCCCGGCCCACGGCCTGACGTACGGAGGCCGTGGGCGGGGAGGCGGCGAGCGCGGTCCCGGCCACGGGGCCCGCGGTCAGACCCAGCACCACGAGGGCGGCACAGGCGGTACGGGTACGGGCACGGACATCCATCGGCTGACTCCCGGGTGATCGGTGACCTTCATCCTCCGGGCGTACGCCGCCTCGCGGATCCTCCTCCGGGAGGGCGGCGACCCTGGCCGGTCCCCGAGCAACTTCCTTACCGGGCAAGGGTGTTGTCAGGGATTTCCCTGAGGGGTCCGCACCGGCAGGGAGCGGAGCGTGTCGATGCGGTTCGTCGTGATCGAGTCGACGCCCGCGTCGAGGAGCCGCCGCATGGACCGCCGGGTGTCGGGCGTCCACACCGAGACCAGATAGCCGTCCCGGTGGACCCTCTCGACGAGGTCGCGGTCGACCAGCCCGAAGCGGTAGTTGAGCCACCGGGGCCGTACGGCGTCGAGCAGCGCGGGCCGCGGCGGGGCGAGGCTCGTCCAGGTGAGGGCGATCTCGGCGGCGGGGTCGGCCGCGCGGACGGCGAGCATGGCGGCGGCCCCCGCGCAGTAGTACACGCGCTCCTCGGCGCCGAAATCCCGGACGACACCGACGATCCGGCGGACGGTACGGGCGTCCGGCGGGCCGGGCAGGTCGATCATGAGCCGGCCGTCGTCCGCCGCCTTCAGCGCCTCCTCCAGCGTGGGGATCCCGCCCGAGGTCAGCCCCCACACCTCGTCGGCGGAGAGCGAGCGCAGCGGCCGGTCCTGTTCCCACAGCCGCTTCAGCGTGTCGTCGTGGAGCAGGACGGGCACGCCGTCGCGGGTCGGCCGGACGTCGATCTCCACGGCGTCCGCGCCCCGTCGGAGCGCGGAACGCAGGGAGTCGAGCGTGTTCTCACGGACGCGGTAGGGGTCGCCGCGATGGGCCACGGCAGTCACGGTACGCATCGGCCCATTGTGCTGGTGCGCCGGCTCAGGGCGCGAGCCACTCGGCGGTGTACGTGTCGATCTCCGCCGCCAGCGCCGCCTTGCCGGGGGCGTCCAGGAAGGAGACGTCGACGGCGTTCTTGGCGAGCTCGGCCAGACCCCGCTCGTCGAGGCCGAGGAGGCGGGCGGCGACCGCGTACTCGTTGTTGAGGTCGGTGCCGAACATCGGCGGGTCGTCGGAGTTGACGGTGACGACGACACCGGCCCGTACGAACTCCTTGATGGGGTGCTCGTCGAGAGTGCGGACCGCGCGGGTGGCGATGTTGGAGGTGGGACACACCTCCAGCGGGATGCGGTGCTCGGCGAGGTGCGCGAGCAGCTTCGGGTCCCGGACGGAGCTGGTGCCGTGGCCGATGCGCTCGGCCCGCAGATCCGTCAGCGCGTCCCACACCGTCTCGGGCCCGGTCGTCTCGCCCGCGTGCGGTACGGAGTGCAGGCCGGCCGCGATCGCACGGTCGAAGTACGGCTTGAACTGCGGCCGGGGTACGCCGATCTCGGGGCCGCCCAGCCCGAAGGAGACCAGGCCCTCCGGGCGGAGCTTGTCGGTGGTGGCGAGCCGGACCGTCTCCTCGGCGGATTCGAGCCCCGCCTCGCCCGGGATGTCGAAGCACCACCGCAGGACCGTGCCGAAGTCGGCCTCGGCGGCGATACGCGCGTCCTCGATGGCGTCCATGAAGGCGCCCTCGTCGATACCGCGGCGGGTCGACGAGAACGGCGTGATCGTCAGCTCGGCGTAGCGGATCTGCTGCCGCGCCATGTCACGGGCGACCTCGTACGTGAGGAGGCGTACGTCCTCGGGGGTGCGGATGAGGTCGACGACGGACAGGTACACGTCGATGAAGTGGGCGAAGTCCGTGAACGTGAAGTAGTCGACCAGTGCCTCGGGGTCCGACGGCACCTTGGAGTCGCGGTGCCGGGCCGCCAGCTCGGAGACGATCCGGGGGGAGGCGGAGCCGACGTGGTGGACGTGCAGTTCGGCCTTGGGCAGTCCGGCGATGAAGGCGTGCAGGTCGGTCAAGGTTCCTCCCCAGGAACGGCGCCCCGCCGGTGTGCGGCGGTGGGCGCGGGTGATCGGCTGATCGGTGGCGCGGTGCTTCGAGGATCATCGTAGGCCGCGGTCCGTGTGCGGGGAGGCCTGGGCCTTAGCATGACGCCACGTACGAAAGAGGGGGCTTTGCGCATGTCCGAGGACGCGAAGGCATCGGGTGGGGCGGGCGACGAGCCGAATCCCTGGGCTCCGCCGATGGACGCGGGGGCCTCGCCGGGGTCCGGGCCGTCCTCGGTGCACGACCGGCAGACGGTGACCTCGTTCCCCGTGACGCCGGATCCGTATGCGGCGCCGGGGGGTTCCTCCGCGGTTCCGCCGCCGCCGGTTGCGCCGGGGCAGGTGCCGTACGGGTACGGGCCTGGGCATGGGCCTGGGCCTGGGTACGGGTATCCGGCTTACCCCGTGCAGGGTGGGCCCGGTTACGGGTGGCCGGGTGGGCCCGGGATGCCTGGCATGCCCATGGGGCCGAGCAATGGGCTGGGGACCGCGTCGCTCGTGCTCGGGATCGTCGCCGCGGTCGGGTTCTGTCTGTGGCCGGTGGCGCTCGTCTGCGGGATTCTCGCGGTGATCTTCGGGGCGATCGGGCGGGGGCGGGCCCGGCGGGGCCAGGCGACGAACGCCGGGCAGGCGTTGGCGGGGATCATCTGCGGGGCGGTCGGTGTCGCGCTGGGCGTCGCGTTCCTGGTGGTGTTCCTGATCCTGCCGGACACGGTGATCGATGAGTCGGGGAATGGGGACGACGGCTTCAGCACGTCGTTGACTGCGGTCGGCTGAGCGGGGTTTTTTTGGGCTTGTGGGTTGGTGGGTGCGGGTGAGTGGGGGCTGAGGCCTTTGCGCCGTTCCCCGCGCCCCTTGGAGTGGATCCGCCGGGTGGGCAGGTGCGGGTGGTCATGGGCTGGCCGCGCCGTTCCCCGCGCCCCTGGGGGTGGGTTCGGTGGGTGGATGGGTGCGGGTTGTTGTGGGCTGGTCGCGCAGTTCCTCGCGCCCCTAAAAGCCAAAAGCCAAAAGCCAAAGCCCGAAGCGGTCCGTTGCTGCGGCAGGGGGCTGCGACGGCCGGGCCCCTTTAGGGGCGCGAGGAACTGCGCGACCAGCCCCCACCGGGCCCGCAGGTGACCACGTACCTCGCCCGCCAGGGCCGTCCCGGTCGTGGCCTGGCCGCAGGCCGGACTCGTTCACCCTTCACGCGGAGCGCAAGCGCTCCCGGGCCCTCATCAGGGCGAAGCCCAGGAGGTTTGGGCCCTGCCAGTGCGTGGGGTCCGACGCGCGGGCGTCGTCCGCGGACAGGCCGATGCCCCAGACCCGGTCCAGGGGACTGGCCTCCACCAGCACCCGCTCACCCGTACCCAGCAGGAACCCGCGAAGTTCGCCGTCCGACGCGAACTTCGCCACGCTTCCCTCGACCACGATCCCGAACCGCTCCCGCTCCCAGACGGACTCGTCGAACCCCCGGACCAGCCGCCCCGCCTTCTTCGCGAGCGCCGGATCGGACGCGTCGAGCGCCCGCCGCTCCGCCTCGGCGTCACCGAAGAGCCGTGCCTTGCACGCCATCATCCAGTGCTCGGCCGTCCGGTACTCCACCCCGTCGACCGTGAACGGCGACGGCCACCACTGGCTCAGACAGCTCGACCCGATGCGCCCGTCCGCCCGCGGCCGGTGCCCCCAGAAGTGCAGGTACTTGACCTTCGCCCCCGCCCGGACCGCGCTGACCAGCGCCTCCCGGGACGTGATCCCGTTCTCGATCTCCCCCATGCACGCGAGTCTGGCACGCACCACTGACAATCCGTCCTGCCTTTTCCTCAGCGACTCGACACCTGGTCGACAGATTCCGTCGCGTAACCAAATGGCAACAACGGAATCACTTGTTGGAGCACCATTGCTCTGTCAGGATCGGCACTCAAATCGAGCTGGAGCTACGCCGACCCCCCGGGTTCGGGGAGCGCGGCGGAGGAGAGCGAAATGCACAATCCGGGCCATCGCTTCCAGGCACAGGACCGCTTCGCGGACGGCGCGCAGTACATCGCGGGCCGGCCGGCCAAGGGCACGTCCGGCCGGAGCCACACCGTCGTCGACCCCGCCACCGGCGACGACCTCCACACGTACGAGCTGGCGGGCACGGACGACGTGGACGCGGCGGTGCGGGCCGCGCGGGAGGCGTTCCCCGGCTGGTCCGGCGCCACTCCGGGCGAGCGCTCCGACGCCATGCACCGCTTCGCCGCCGTGCTCGCTGAGCGCGCCGAGGAGTTCGCGCAGGCCGAGTCCCTGCAGTGCGGCAAGCCGATCAAGCTGACCCGGGAGTTCGACGTCCCGGGCACGATCGACAACACCGCCTTCTTCGCGGGCGCGGCCCGGCATCTCCAGGGCCAGTCCGCCGGTGAGTACTCCGGCGACCACACCTCGTACGTACGGCGTGAGCCCATCGGGGTGGTCGGGTCCATCGCCCCCTGGAACTACCCCCTCCAGATGGCCGCCTGGAAGGTCCTCCCGGCGATCGCCGCCGGCAACACGATCGTCCTCAAGCCCGCCGAGCTGACCCCGTTCACCTCCCTGCTGTTCGCGGAGGCGGCGACCGCGGCGGGCATCCCGGACGGGGTCGTCAATGTCATCAGCGGCGCGGGCCGGGACGCCGGTGAGCATCTGGTCGGGCACCCGGACGTCGTCATGACCTCCTTCACCGGGTCCACCGCCGTCGGCAGGCGCGTCGCCGAGATCGCCACCTCCACCGTCAAGCGCCTGCATCTGGAACTCGGCGGCAAGGCCCCCTTCGTGGTCTTCGACGACGCGGACCTGGAGGCCGCCGTGCACGGCGCGGTCGCGGGCGCGCTCATCAACACGGGCCAGGACTGCACGGCCGCCACGCGCGCGTACGTGCAAAGGCCCCTCTACGAAGAGTTCGTCGCCAGGACCGCGGAGCTGATGGAGAGCGTCCGGCTCGGCGATCCGTTCGCGCCTGACACCGATCTCGGGCCGCTGATCTCCGTCGCCCAGCGGGACCGGGTCGCCGGGTTCGTCGACCGGGCGCGCTCCTCCGCGCGCGTGGTCACCGGTGGCGAGATCCCGAAGGGGCTCGAGCACGGCGCGTACTACCGGCCGACCCTGATCGCCGACGCCGCCCAGGACAGCGAGATCGTGCAGTCCGAGATCTTCGGCCCGGTCCTGGTGGTCGTCCCCTTCGACAGCGACGACGAAGGCATCCGCCTCGCCAACGACACCCCGTACGGTCTCGCCGCCTCCGCGTGGAGCCGTGACGTGTACCGGGCGAACCGGGCCACGCGCGAGATCAAGGCGGGCTGTGTGTGGGTCAACGACCACATCCCGATCATCAGCGAGATGCCCCACGGCGGTTACAAGGCGTCCGGCTTCGGCAAGGACATGTCCGCGTACTCGTTCGAGGAGTACACACAGATCAAGCACGTCATGTTCGACAACACGGCGGTGGCCAGGAAGGACTGGCACCGCACGATCTTCGGGGACCGTTAGTCACTGTCGGCCCGGACCAGGCCGAACCCTCCCGAAAGGGCACCACGAGCATGGAGCAGTACGAGCCCGACCAACTGTCCCCGGCCCGACTGGCCGCCGTGCGGCGCAGCCTCCGCAACGGCAGGGCCTCCCTCAGCCGCCGTTCGCTGCTGCGCGCCTCGACGGGCGGCGCGCTCGCCCTGGGCGGACTCGGGACCCTGAGCGCCTGCGGGATCCCCGCGGCGAAGAACACCGCGGGTGTCTCGTCCGAGGACCACTCGGCCAAGGAGAAGCAGATCAGCTTCTCCAACTGGACCGAGTACATGGACGTCGACGACAGCGGGAAGCGGCACCCGACGCTCGACACGTTCGCCGAACGCACCGGCATCAAGGTCAAGTACACCGAGGACATCAACGACAACGTCGAGTTCTTCGGCAAGCTCAAGCCGCAGCTCGCGGCGGGCCAGGACACCGGGCGCGACCTCATCTGCGTCACCGACTGGCTGGCCGCCCGGCTGATCCGCTTCGGCTGGGTGCAGAAACTGGACGCGTCCAACCTGCCGCACGCCTACGCGAACCTCTCCCAGCAGTTCCGCACCCCCGACTGGGACCCGGGACGCGCCTACTCGTATCCCTGGACCGGTATCCCCACCGTCATCGCGTACAACAAGAAGGCGCTGGACGGGGTGGAGGTGAAGTCGATCTCCGACCTGCTCGACAACCCGAAGCTCAAGGGACGCGTCGCCTTCCTGTCCGAGATGCGCGACAGCATCGGGATGACGCTGCTCGATCTCGGCAAGGACCCGGCGAAGTTCACCGACGACGACTTCGACGCGGCGATCGCCCGGCTCCAGAAGGCCGTCGACAAGGGCCAGATCCGCCGCTTCACCGGCAACGACTACACGTCCGACCTCACCAAGGGCGACCTCGCGGCCTGTGTCGCCTGGGCCGGAGACGTCGTCCAGCTCAAGGCGGACAGCCCGGACATCGACTTCGTCATCCCGGACAGCGGCTACATGATCTCCTCGGACAACCTGCTCGTCCCCAACAAGGCACGGCACAAGTCCAACGCCGAGCGGCTCATCGACTACTACTACGAGCCCGGTCCGGCCGCGCAGCTGGCCGCGTACATCAACTACGTCTGTCCCGTCGACGGTGTGAAGGCCGAACTGGCGAAGATCGACAAGTCGGCGGCCGACAACCCGCTGATCATTCCCGACGCCGCCATGGCGGCCACGTCGCACGCCTTCCGCTCGCTGAGCGCGAAGGAAGAGACGGCGTACGAAGAGAAGTTCGCAAAGCTGACGGGGGCGTGATCACCGTGACCACCAACAACAGTGCGAAGAACAGCACGACGGGCAGCACGACGAGCGGTACGGGGTCCGGCGGTGACGTCCGCCTCTCGGGCATCAGCAAGAGCTACGGCTCCTTCAACGCCGTCCGGCCGCTCGATCTGACCGTGCCCCAGGGCTCGTTCTTCGCCCTCCTCGGAGCGTCGGGCTGCGGCAAGACCACCACCCTGCGCATGATCGCCGGTCTGGAGGAACCTTCCTCCGGAACGGTCTTCCTCGGCGAGCAGGACGTCACGAACCTGCCCCCGTACAAACGGCCCGTGAACACCGTCTTCCAGTCGTACGCCCTCTTCCCGCACCTCGACATCTTCGAGAACGTCGCCTTCGGTCTGCGCCGGCGCGGCATCAAGTCGGTGAAGAAGCAGGTCGGCGAGATGCTCGACCTCGTACAGCTCGGCGAGCAGGCCCGCAAGAAGCCGCACCAGCTCTCCGGCGGCCAGCAGCAGCGCGTCGCCGTCGCCCGCGCGCTGATCAACACCCCCAAGGTGCTCCTCCTCGACGAGCCCCTCGGCGCCCTCGACCTGAAGCTGCGCCGTCAGATGCAGCTGGAGCTCAAGCGCATCCAGACCGAGGTCGGCATCACCTTCATCCACGTCACGCACGACCAGGAGGAGGCCATGACCATGGCCGACACGGTCGCCGTGATGAACGCGGGCCGTGTCGAGCAGCTCGGCTCGCCCGCCGATCTCTACGAGAACCCGCAGACCACGTTCGTCGCCAACTTCCTCGGCACCTCCAACCTCATCGAGGCCGAGGTCGACGCCAGGAGCGGCGACGAGATCGTCCTCAGAGCGGGCGGCGGCAAGCTCGTCCTGCCCGAGGCCCGATGTTCGGCGCCCACGACGACCGGCGGCAAGGTCCTGGTCGGGGTCCGCCCCGAGAAGATCTCCCTCACGCACGCCGACGAGGCGGGCGAGATCCCGGCGGGCCGCAACCGCATCACGGGCACGATCGCCGACTCCAGTTTCATCGGCGTCTCCACGCAGTACGTCATCGACAGCCCGGTCTGCCCGGAGTTCGAGGTCTACGCCCAGAACATCGACCGCGACCCCCGGCTCGTACCCGGCGCCGAGGTCGTCCTGCACTGGAACCCGGCACACACCTTCGGCCTGGACGCCGCCCAGGACATCGACGCGGGCATCGAAACGGTCGAGGAAGAGGCGGCCTGATGACGACCGTCACCGACGCGCCACCTCTGGCGCCCACCCCCGCGCCGAAGGAGCGCCCCCCTCGCAGGAGGGGCCGCCTCACCCCGTACTGGCTGCTGCTCCCCGGCATCCTCTGGCTGGTCGTCTTCTTCGCGCTGCCGATGGTCTACCAGGCCTCCACGTCCGTGCAGACGGGCTCCCTGGAGGACGGCTACCAGGTCACCTGGCACTTCGCGACCTACTGGGACGCGGTGGCCGACTACTGGCCGCAGTTCCTGCGCTCCATCGCCTACGCCGGCGCCGCCACGATCCTGTGCCTGCTGCTCGGCTACCCGCTCGCGTATCTGATCGCGTTCCGCGCGGGCCGCTGGCGCAACCTGATCCTGATCCTGGTCATCGCGCCCTTCTTCACCAGCTTCCTGATCCGCACGCTCGCCTGGAAGACGATCCTCGCGGACAGCGGCCCGGTCGTCGGCGCCCTCAACACGCTCCACGTCCTGGACGTCACCAGCTGGCTCGGCGTCACCGCGGGCGACCGCGTCCTGGCCACCCCGCTCGCGGTGGTCTGCGGACTCACGTACAACTTCCTGCCGTTCATGATCCTGCCGCTGTACACCTCCCTCGAACGCATCGACGGGCGGCTGCACGAGGCGGCCGGCGATCTCTACGCGCGGCCCTTCACCACCTTCCGCAAGGTGACCTTCCCACTGTCGATGCCCGGCGTCGTCTCCGGGACGCTGCTCACCTTCATCCCGGCGAGCGGCGACTACGTGAACGCCGATCTGCTCGGCTCCACCGACACCCGCATGGTCGGAAACGTCATCCAGACGCAGTTCCTGCGCATTCTCGACTATCCGACGGCCGCGGCTCTCTCCTTCATTCTCATGGCGGGAATCCTGGCCATCGTCACGCTCTACATCCGCAAGTCCGGGACGGAGGATCTGGTCTAGATGGGCCTCTTGCGCTGGTTCAGAAGCCGTCTCGTCGTCATCGCGGGTCTGCTGACCCTCGGATATCTGCTGCTGCCCAACATCGTCGTCACCGTCTTCTCCTTCAACAATCCGAAGGGGCGCTTCAACTACGAATGGCAGCAGTTCTCCACGGACGCCTGGACCGATCCCTGCGGGGTCGCCGACCTGTGCGGCTCGCTCTCACTGAGCCTGCAGATCGCCGCCTGGGCGACCCTGGGCGCCACCGTCCTCGGCACGATGATCGCCTTCGCGCTCGTCCGCTACCGCTTCCGCGCGCGCGGCGCCGTGAACTCGCTGATCTTCCTGCCGATGGCGATGCCCGAGGTCGTCATGGCCGCCTCGCTGCTCACGCTCTTCCTCAACCTGGGCGCCCAGCTGGGCTTCTGGACGATCCTCATCGCCCACATCATGTTCTGTCTGAGCTTCGTCGTCACCGCCGTGAAGGCACGTGTGATGTCGATGGACCCGCGCCTGGAACAGGCCGCGCAGGACCTGTACGCGGGCCCCCTGCAGACCTTCCTGCGGGTCACGCTGCCCATCGCCGCGCCCGGAATCGCCGCGGGGGCGCTGCTCGCCTTCGCGCTCTCCTTCGACGATTTCATCATCACCAATTTCAACGCCGGTTCGACCGTCACGTTCCCGATGTTCGTCTGGGGTTCCGCACAGCGCGGAACACCCGTTCAGATCAACGTCATCGGGACGGCCATGTTCCTCATCGCCGTACTGTTCGTGCTGGCCGGAATGGTCATCGGAAACCGCCGCAACCGCCAGAAGGCATAACCGCATTACATTCGTTGGGAGTTGAAATCATGGCCCCGAGCGCCATGAGTCGTGACAACGATCGGACCGACAAGAACTGGGCGAAGTCGCTCTCCGACGTCCAGCCGCTCTCGTACTGGCTGGACGACCCCGGCAAGCCCCGCCCCGAGCCCGCGCTCACCGCCGCCGAGACCTGCGACCTGCTCGTCGTCGGCGGTGGCTACAGCGGACTGTGGACCGCGCTCCTCGCCAAGGAACGCGACCCAGGGCGCGAGGTGGTCCTGCTGGAGGGCCGCGAGGTGGGCTGGGCCGCCTCGGGCCGCAACGGCGGATTCTGCGCCGCCTCCCTCACCCACGGCCTGTCCAACGGCCTGACCCGCTGGCCCGACGAGATCCACCGGCTGGAGGAGCTGGGCGCGCGCAACCTCGACGGCATCGAGGCGGCCGTGGCCCGCTACTCCCTCGACTGCGACTTCGAGCGCACCGGCGAGATCGACGTGGCCACCGAGCCGTACCAGGCGGCCGAGCTGCGCGACTGGCACGAGGAGCTGAAGGAGCGGGGCCTCGCCGACGGCGTCGAGCACCTGGACGCCGACGCCGTACGGGAGCAGGTGAACTCACCGACCTTCCTCGGCGGCCTGCACGACCGCAGGGGCGTCGCCATGCTGCACCCCGCCAAACTCGCCTGGGGACTCAAGCGCGCCTGCGTCGGGCTGGGGGTGCGCGTGTACGAGAACACGCCCGCGCTCACCCTGAAGGCGTACGGCGCGGGCATGGCCGTACGCACGCCGTACGGGAGCGTGCGCGCCCGCCGGGTCGCCCTGGGCACCAACATCTTCCCGAACCTGGTCAAGCGCGTGCGCCCGTACACCGTGCCGGTCTACGACTACGCGCTGATGACCGAGCCGCTGACCGCCGGGCAGCTCGACTCGATCGGCTGGAAGGGCCGGCAGGGGCTCGGGGACTCGGCGAACCAGTTCCACTACTTCCGGCTGTCCGCCGACAACCGGATCCTGTGGGGCGGCTACGACGCGGTGTACCCGTACGGCGGCCGGGTGCGCGCCGAGTACGACGACCGGCCGGACACGTACGCGAAGCTCGCCGGGCACTTCTTCACCTGCTTCCCGCAGCTGGAGGGCGTCCGCTTCACCCACGCCTGGGGCGGCGCGATCGACACGTGCTCCCGGTTCTCGGCCTTCTTCGGCACCGCGCACGGGGGCCGGGTCGCCTACGCGGCCGGCTACACGGGCCTCGGTGTCGGCGCGACCCGGTTCGGCGCGGACGTGATGCTCGACCTGCTGGCGGGGGAGCGCACGGAGCGTACGGCGCTGGAGATGGTCCGCAGGAAGCCGCTGCCCTTCCCGCCGGAGCCGTTCGCGTGGACGGGCATCGCGCTCACCAAGTGGTCCCTCGCCCGCGCGGACGCGCACGGCGGCCGGCGCAATCTGTGGCTGCGGACGATGGACCGGGTGGGTCTGGGCTTCGACAGCTGAGCGGGTTCGCCGGCCGGGCGGCAGGGACGACTCCCGCAATTCGTTGCCGAAAGCCGCGTAATGCCAGGCCCGGACCTCCCTCTCTCCTGTGACGCGACCAGGCGTCGACACGAGAGAGGGAGGTTCCGCCATGACAGGGGCCAAGACGGCGGTCGAGTGGCTGGCATCCGTGGCACCGGATCCCGAGGCCTGCCGCTTCGAGTGGGAGCGCAACCCCGCGGGGGTCGCGCTGCTGCCGGCGGGCAGGGTCTGGGACGTGCTCATCCTGCCGGGCCGGCTCGGCTATCCCACGCTCGACGTGCTGTCCCGTGTGCTCGACCAGCCCGGTCCCGTGCTCGTCGACTTCGGTGACGCGCGCATGGGTTTCTTCGTCCCGCCGGGGACGGCGGCGCGCTGGCTGGGCACGGGGGTGCGTACGGCGGGGCGCGGTACGTGGATCGTCGTCCCGTATCCCGGGCGCTCGACCGGCGGGGTCCGCTGGCTGATCCCCCCGGACGGCTCCGGCACGCTCACCGACCCGGCGCTGCTGGAACTGGCCATGCACGAGGCGGCGGCGGGGCTGGCGACCGAGGACCGGGGAGGGTCCGGTGAGCGCGACGGGTTCGGTGAGGGGTGAGCGCGGTGGGTTCGGTGCGAGACGGCCTCGACAGGTTCGGCGAGGGGTGGGCGTGGCGACGGACAGCTGCCGGGGGTCTTGACAACATTATTGGTCTGGACCAAATTGAGCGCTCTCCACCCTCCATCTCCCCCACGCCAGGAGGCACTTGTGGATCGCGCCAGACCTGTCCGCAGACCTGTCAGCGGATCTGTTCACAGATCCGTCCTCGCCGTGTGCGCGGCCACCGTCCTGGCCGTACCCGGAATGACCGCGCTCTCGTCGGCCGCCCGTGCGGCCGACGCGGACCTGGCCCGCAACGGCGGGTTCGAAGCGGGCCTCGACGGCTGGTCCTGCACGGCGGGCACCACCGTGGGCTCACCCGTCCGCAGCGGTGCCTCGGCGCTGCAGGCGACCCCGGCCGGCAGCGACAACGCGCAGTGCGCGCAGACCGTGACGGTCAAGCCCGACTCCCAGTACACGCTCGCCGGACACGTCCGCGGCTCCTACGTCTACCTCGGCGCGAGCGGCACCGGCACCACCGACGTCTCCACGTGGACCCAGTCCGCGCCGGACTGGCAGCGGCTCGCCACGACCTTCCGCACCGGCCCCACCACCACCCGGGTCACGATCTACACGCACGGCTGGTACGGCACCGGCGCCTACCACGCCGACGACATCTCCCTGGTCGGCCCCGGCGGCGACGCGGCGCAGCCCCCGGCCGCGCCCACCGCCCCCACGGTCGGCACGGTCACGTCCACCGGCGTCGGCCTGTCCTGGCCTGCGGTGCCGGGCGCGACGGGCTACGCGGTCTACCGCAACGGGACGAAGGTCCAGACGCCCACCGGGACGTCGACCACCGTCACCGGCCTCGCCCCCTCGACGGCGTACTCCTTCCAGGTCACCGCCGTGAACGCCGCCGGGGAGTCCGCGAAGTCCCCGGTCGTCACGGCGACCACCGCGGCGGGTCCGGGCGGCGGCGACCCCGCGGACCTGCCCGCCCACGCCCTGGTCGGCTACCTCCACGCGAGCTTCGCCAACGGTTCCGGCTACACGCGGATGGCCGACGTCCCGGACAGCTGGGACGTCATCGACCTGGCCTTCGGCGAACCGACCACGGTGACCTCGGGCGACATCCGCTTCGACCGCTGCCCGGCGGCCGAGTGCCCGGGGGTCGAGTCCGACGCCGAGTTCAAGGCGGCGATCAAGGCGAAGCAGGCCGCCGGCAAGAAGGTCCTCATCTCGATCGGCGGCCAGAACGGCCAGGTGCAGCTGACGACCACGGCGGCCCGCGACACGTTCGTCTCCTCGGTCTCGAAGATCATCGACACGTACGGGCTCGACGGCCTGGACATCGACTTCGAAGGCCACTCGCTCTCCCTGAACGCCGACGACACCGACTTCAAGAACCCCAGGACCCCGGTGATCGTGAACCTCATCTCGGCGGTGAAGACCCTCAAGGCCAAGTACGGCGCCGACTTCGTCCTCACGATGGCCCCGGAGACGTTCTTCGTCCAACTCGGCTACCAGTACTACGGAACGGGCAAGTGGGGCGGCCAGGACCCGCGCGCCGGCGCGTACCTCCCGGTCATCCACGCCCTGCGCGACGACCTGACGCTCCTGCACGTCCAGGACTACAACTCCGGGCCGATCATGGGCCTCGACAACCAGTACCACTCCATGGGCGGCGCCGACTTCCACATCACCATGACCGACATGCTCCTCACCGGCTTCCCGGTGGCGGGCGACGCCGCCAACGTCTTCCCGCCGCTGCGCCCCGACCAGGTGGCCATCGGCATGCCGGCCACGACGAACGCGGGCAACGGCCACGTACCGTCGTCCGAGACCAACAAGGCCCTGGACTGCCTGACGAAGAAGACGAACTGCGGCTCGTACGCGACCCACGGCACCTGGCCCGCCCTGCGCGGCCTGATGACCTGGTCGATCAACTGGGACCGCTTCGGCGGCTGGGAGTTCTCGAAGAACTTCGACGGCTATTTCGGCTGAGCCGCCGTGCTGCTGCCGGCCAGGAACATCGCGAGTCCCAGCAGCAGCAGGGCGCTCAGGAACCAGCTCCCCACCACGTCCAGTGGCCAGTGGTAGCCGCGGCGGACCAGGCCGAAGCTCACGGCTGCCACCAGGACCAGGCAGGCGATGGTGAGTTCGCGGCGGAGGTAGCGGTTGCGGAGCCAGGGGAGCAGGAGGAGGACGGCGGCTCCGTAGGCGACGGCGGCCGTGGCGGTGTGGCCCGAGGGGTAGTAGCCGTCGCCCGCCATACCGGGCGGGCCGGTGCGGCCGACGGCTTCCTTCAGGGGGACGACCAGGAGCGGTACGGCGGCCATGGTGACCAGCGCCGCGAGCGGCGGCAGCCACCAGCGGGGGAGGGCCGCCCGCCGCGCCCGCCATGCGACGTACGCGGCGACCGCGGCCAGGACCGGGACGGCGACCCCGATGTTGCCGAGATCCGCGAGGAACTCGGCGGCACCCGTCGGCAGGCGGCTCCCCTCGACCGTCCGCGCGAGCCGTTCGTCGGCGCGGCGCACCGGACCGTCGACGCAGACCTGCCAGGTGAGGAGGGCGAGGAGCAGAAGGAGGAAGAGCGGGGCGAGGATCCGGGCACGGCGCCCCGCATCCGCTGAGCCGCCACGTCGACTGCCGCTCTCGGGGTCGCTGATCATGCGGTACAGCGTGCCAGCACCACGAGGCCCCGCCCCGTCAGGGGCGCGGAGAACGGCGCGCCCGCCCACGACGGAGCCGAGGACGGCAAACGGGCGATCCCACCCTGATCCCGCCCCGTCGGGGGCGCGGGGAACTGCGCGGCCGGCCACAACGGACCCGCAGACGACCAGGCACCCCCGGCGGACGCCGTCCCGTGGCGCCGGTCAGTCGGCCAGGCAGGGGCCACGAACAGGCCCCGGACGCGCCGAAAGGCTTGCACCAGGGGGGGTAGGTGCAAGCCCTTCGGTGGTTCTGACCGGGTTGTCGCGCGCCCCGGGGGGTTTGGGGCGAGCGACTGTCCGATCGGTGAGGAGACCCGAAGCACAAGGCTCCGGTTGTGTGCGCGAAGGCACGACCAGGGCGAAGCTGGGGAGGCCCCGTCCTGATGTCGCCCACAGTCCCCTGTGGGCGGGGTGCATCTCTCATCTGCCTAGAACCTACGACAGCGGACGGGCGTCCGACAGGAGGATTCCCTTCCCGCCATGCACCTCGCACACCTTCTTCACACGCCCCGCTCCTGCGACAGGACGGACGGTCCCGGCACCGGACCGATGAGACCTGGCCCGCTCAGATGCGGGCGAAAGCCTGCTCGATGATGTCCAGTCCCTCGGTCAGCAGGTCCTCGCCGATGACCAGCGGCGGCAGGAAACGGAGCACGTTCCCGTAGGTGCCACAGGTCAGGACAAGCAGGCCCTCCTGGTGGCAGGCCTTGGCGAGCGCGGCGGTCGCCTCCGCGTTCGGCTCCTTCGTCGTACGGTCCTTGACCAGCTCGATCGCGATCATCGCGCCCCGCCCGCGGACGTCGCCGATGATGTCGAACTTCTCGGCCATCGCGCCCAGCCGGGCCTTCATGACGGCCTCGATGTTCTTCGCCCTCGCGTTGAGGTCCAGTTCCTTCATCGTCTCGATGGAGCCGAGCGCGCCGGCGCAGGCGACGGGGTTGCCGCCGTAGGTGCCGCCCAGGCCGCCCGCGTGCGCGGCGTCCATGATCTCGGCGCGGCCCGTCACGGCGGCGAGCGGCAGTCCGCCCGCGATGCCCTTGGCGGTGGTGATCAGGTCCGGGACGATGCCCTCGTCCTCGCACGCGAACCACTGGCCGGTACGGCAGAACCCGGACTGGATCTCGTCGGCGACGAACACGATGCCGTTGTCGGTCGCGAACTTGCTCAGGGCCGGCAGGAAGCCCTTCGCGGGCTCGATGAAGCCGCCCTCACCGAGCACCGGCTCGATGATGATCGCGGCCACGTTGTCCGGCCCGACCTGCTTGGTGATCTCGTCGATGGCCTGCGCGGCGGCCTCGGCGCCCGCGTTCTCCGGCCCGGTCGGCCAGCGGTAGCCGTACGCCACCGGCACGCGGTAGACCTCGGGCGCGAACGGCCCGAAGCCGTGCTTGTACGGCATGTTCTTCGCGGTCAGCGCCATCGTGAGGTTGGTGCGCCCGTGGTAGCCGTGGTCGAAGACGACGACAGCCTGCCGCTTGGTGTGGGCACGGGCGATCTTGACGGCGTTCTCGACGGCCTCGGCGCCGCTGTTGAACAGGGCGCTCTTCTTGGCGTGGTCCCCGGGCGTCAGCTCGGCGAGCGCCTCGGCGACGGCCACGTAACCCTCGTACGGCGTGACCATGAAACAGGTGTGGGTGAAGTCCTGGAGCTGGGCGGCGGCCCGGCGTACGACGGCCTCGGCGGAGGCGCCGACGGACGTCACGGCGATACCGGAACCGAAGTCGATCAGCCGGTTCCCGTCGACGTCCTCCAGGATGCCGCCGCCGGCACGCGCGGTGAAGACGGGCAGCACGGACCCCACACCGGCCGCGACCGCGGCGGTGCGGCGCGCCTGCAGCTCCTGCGACTTCGGGCCGGGAATGGCGGTGACGATGCGGCGCTCCTGCGGAACTGCGCTCATGAGGGGCTCCCTGGGGTCGTGCGAACGGCTGTCGGTGTACGGCGGGCTGCGAACGGATTCTCTCGAATGCCCGGCTTCCTTCCTCGCAGGCTAGGGCCGGGGCCGGGGAGTGGGCATGCTCCATCTGGGCGGTGTCGGAGAAGCCGCTTGTCCGTGTTGGACATGGCGTGGCCGGGGAACGTCCAAGGGGGCGGGGATGCGTCTCGTCGCACACCCGGCCGGGTAAGCGGTGAACTCCCCTTGTGAGGGCGTTAGATTGACTCGCAACCACGTACGGAGCGGCTGGTCAGGGGTGGCAGAGGCGATGGACAGCGACGGCACGCACGACGCACGGGGCACACACGCCGATCGTGTGCCGCGGCCGGCCGGACCGCCCCGGGTGCCGCCGCGGCCCGCGCAGGCCCCCGGCGGACCGCCGAGGCCGGACGGTTCCGCGTTCCTCAGCTGGCTGCGCACGCCCCGGCCCGAGGCCGCACCGGGCGTCTGGCGGTTCGGGCACCGGCCGCGGCCGGAGGTGGAGCCGGAGCGGATTCCGGCCCGGCAGCTGCTCAGCGGCGCGTTCATCGCGTTCCTCGTCGGCTACCTCATCTGGTCGCTGCTGTGGAACGGCTACCTCGGCGGCTGGTGGCTGCTCCCGCTGTACGCGATGATCCCGGACTCCTGGGCCCAGCCGCACAGCTTCGGATCCGTCGTGGTCGTCTACGCCTATTACGTGGCCGTGGCGCTCGGCATCATGATCGGCGTCGGCCGGCTCGGCCGGTGGAGCGAGGTCTGGCGCCGGTACGGGCCCCCCGCCTGGCGCCGGGCCGCGCCCGTCGACACCCGGCCGCCCGTACCCGAGGAGGACCCCGCGCAGTGGAACGCCCTGCGCGCCGCCGGGGCCGCCGACGCCGCCGACCGGCTCGGCTCCGACGCGCGGGCCGGCCTGATGCGCGACGTCGACCACGCCCGGATCACCCGCGCCTGGCAGGGCGTGCGCAGCGGACGCCACAGCCTCGCCACCTTCACCGGCGCCGTGCTGCAGGAGGGCGCCGCCGCCTGTCTGCACCCCTCCGGCGACCGGGACCTGCCGGGCCGGCTCGCGCGGCACGACCTCGTCACGGGGCAGGTGCGCCTCGGCACGACCGCCGACGACGCGCGCAATCCGTACGCCTATCGCGGCACCGGGATGGCGCTCGGGCCCGAGCTGCTGGGGACCTCGCTGCTCGCCGTCGGGCCCGCCGGGTCCGGGAAGACCGGCTGTGTCGTCTGGCCGCTCGTCGAGTCGCTGTGCCTGCACGCGCTCGCCGGGCGGGCCGCCGTGGTCGTCGTCGGGGCCGCCGGGGCGGGCCTTGGCCCGGTGGACGCGTACGACGTCGTGGTGCGGGTGGGCCACCCCGAGTCCGTGTACGACCTCGACCTGTACGGCGGCACCACCGACCCGGACGAGGCCGCGGCCGTGCTCGCCGAGGCGCTCGTCGGTGATCTCGCCGACCCCCACCCCAGCGGGGAGAGCCGGCGGTCCACCACCGTGCTCGCCCAGCTGCTCGGGCCGTACCGGGCCGTCCACGGACGCTTTCCCTCCGTGCCCGAACTGCGGCAGCTCCTCGACGGCGCGCCCGGCCCGCTCGGCGCGCTCCGCAAGGCGCTCACCGAGGGCGGCCAGGAGTCGCTGCTACGGGAACTCGACGCACGGGAGCGGCAGTTGGGGCAGCCCGGCGATGTGGGCGGAGTGCTCGCGGACCGGGTGGCGCTGCTCGACCGGCCCGCCTTCGCCGGCTTCTTCGACACCTCCGGACAGACCCGGCCCTTCTCGCTGCGCGCGCTCGACCACCCCGTGCGCGTACGGATCGACCTGCCCCAGCGCGGGCACGCGGACGCCTCACGGATCCTGTCGCGGCTCGTGCTCGCCCAGTTCGCGGCCAGTGTCGCGGTCCGCGAGGACCGGTCCCTGTTCGCCTGCCTCGTGCTCGACGACGCCACCGGGGTGGTCACCCCCGAGGCCGTACGGGGGATCCAGCGGCTGCGGTCCGCCAACGCCGGGGTCGTGATGACCCTGCGCACGCTCGACGACGCGCCCCGCCCGCTGCGCTCGCCGCTGCTCGGGGCGATCGGCTGCCGGGTGGCGCTGTCCGGGCTCACCCCGTGGGACGGGCAGGACTTCGCGGAGGTCTGGGGCAAGGAGTGGATCGAGGCACGGGACGTCACCGACCGGCAGATCATCGCGGAGACACCGGCCGGGAAGGCCGTCCACATGCTGCGCCGGGTGATCACCGGGAACGCGCCGACCGCCCGGGCCGTGACCGTGCGCCAGGTCGAACGGGAACGGTGGTCGGCGTCCGAACTGGCGCACGCGGTGCCGCCGGGGCACGCGGTGCTCTCGCTCACCAGCGTGCGCGGGGAGCACGCGCCCCCGCTCCTGGTGGATCTGCGGAACTCGGGAGCCTGAGCGCGGAACTCGCGGGCCTGAGCGGCGGTACGCAAGGGGAGTGTGGGGCTCCTGAGGAGTGTGCGCGGGCGCATCCGGCAGGACGTCTGGACATATGGTCACGGGTCGACCGTACGGTGAGGCAGAATCGGCATAGGTCGTTCATACATCGCGGCCAAAAGATCACCTCGTCATCACTTCGTCCATGACCGTCGAAGAACCCGTGAAGACCTGAAGGTCCCATGCCACCCACGCTCGCCTCGCTCGTCCACCACTCGGCGCTCAAGCTCACCGTGCGCGCGGGCAGGGAACGGCTGGACACCCCCGTGCGCTGGGTGCACGCCAGCGAGCTCACCGACCCCGTGCCCTACATGGAGGGCGGGGAACTCCTCCTCATCACGGCCCTCAAGCTGGACGCCGAGGACGCCGACGCCATGCGCCGGTATGTGAAGCGGCTGGTCGGGGCCGGGGTGGCCGGGCTCGGCTTCGCCGTCGGCGTGCACTACGAGAAGATCCCCGAGGCGCTGGCCGACGCGGCGGCGGAAGAGGGCCTGCCGCTCCTGGAAGTGCCCCGGCGCACGCCCTTCCTCGCCATCAGCAAGGCCGTCTCCGCGGCCATCGCCGCCGACCAGTACCGGGCGGTGACCGCGGGGTTCGCCGCCCAGCGCGAACTGACCAGACAGGCGCTGAACGACGGGCCCGAAGGACTGCTGGCCGCACTCGCCTCCCAGGTCGACGGCTGGGCCGCGCTGTACGACGCCTCCGGTGCCGTCGTCGCCACCGCACCGGAATGGGCCGGCCGCAGGGCCGCCCGGATCATCGAGGACGTCGAGCGGCTGCGCGACCGGCCCGCACCGGCCAGCTCCGTCGTCGGCGGGGAGCCCACGAACGGCACGGACGGCACGGGCGGCGAGGACCGGGTCGAACTGCACTCGCTGGGCACCGGGCGCCGCTCCCGTGGCGCACTCGCCGTCGGGACCGCGTCCGCGCCGGGCACGGCCGAGCGGTATGCCGTGCACTCCGCGATCGCCCTGCTGACCCTCGTCACCGAACGGTCCCGCTCGCTGTACGCCGCCGAGCAGCGGATCGGGGCCGCGGTGCTGCGCATGCTGCTGGCCGGGCAGTCCGACCACGCCCGCGGGGTGGCCGGGGACCTGTACGGCGGGCTGCTCGACGCGCCCTACCGGATGATGCTCGCCGAGGCCGCGTCCGCGTCCGCCGGGCGGGCGCGCGCCAGGGGCGGTGCCGACGCCGACTCCGGCTCCGACTCCGGCTCCGACGGGATCGACGCGGACGGTGTCGAGGCGGCCTCGGTCGTGCTCGCCGAGGCCGGGGGCGATCTGGTGGGCGGGTTCGTCGAGGTCGCGGAGGCCGCGGCGGCCCGGTCCGGGGAGGCCGTGCTGGTCGTGCCCGACGGGGAGCGGCGGCTCGTGGTGCTCGCCGCGGACGGGGGTGCGGTGGTCACCGCCTGTACGCGGTACGCGCACACCGTCGGTATCGCGCGGAGCGGTTCCGAGCAGGGGACCGACGAGGACGAACTGGTCGTGGGAGTGTCCGCGCCCGCCGGTCCGATCGCCGCCGGGGCCGCCTACAAGCAGGCCGAGCAGGCGCTGTCCGTCGCGCGACGGCGGGGGCGGGTGCTGGTCGAGCACGAAGACGTGGCTACGGGGTCCGTGGTGCCGTTGCTGGCGGACGACGCGGTGCGGGCGTTCGCGGACGGGCTGCTGCGGGCGCTGCACGAGCACGACGCGACCGGGCGGGGGGATCTGGTCGCCTCGCTGCGGGCGTGGTTGTCGCGGCACGGGCAGTGGGATGCGGCCGCGGCGGATCTGGGAGTGCATCGGCACACGTTGCGGTATCGGATGCGGCGGGTCGAGGAGATCCTCGGGCGGTCCCTGGACGATCCGGATGTGCGGATGGAGCTGTGGCTGGCGCTGAAGGCGACGGCGTCCGCGACTGCCGTGGCGGGGGAGTAGGCCGGCTCCGGCCGGGGCTGTTGGTGGGTGCGGGTGAGTGGGGGCTGAGGCCTTGCGCAGTTCCCCGCGCCCCTAAAGGCATGCGCCGGCCTCCGGCCGAAGATCCGCCCAAGCCCCCGACCCCCTAGGGGCGCGGGGAACTGCGCGCTCAACCCCCACCGGCCCGAGACTGACGATCAAGCCGAGCCCCCCGCCCCCCTAGGGGCGCGGGGAACTGCGCGCTCAGCCCCCACCGGCCTCCGGCCGACGATCCGCCCAAGCCCCCCCCAGGGGCGCGGGGAACGGCGCAATCTTTCAGCCGCGGCCGCGGCCGCGGGCCGGTGGGGGCCGGCCGCGCCGTTCCCCGCGCCCCCGAACGCAGACCCCCTTGACGAAGTGGAGCCATGCTTTCGGGGAGTGCTCCGTCGTGGACAAGTGGGTCCCGTCCGCGGAGGGCCTAGCGTGGGGACGTCCAGTAGTTGACCTACTTTTTGGAAGGGGCGGGGCCCTCATGACTTCCACCCATGCCTTCTGGCTTGCCGGGCTCCGGGTCACCGGTGAGGCCACCTTCGACGTCACCTCGCCCTGGGACGGGCGCCTCGTCGGCAAGGTCGGTGTGCCGAGTGACGCACAGGTCGAGGAGGCCGTCGCCGCCGCCCACGCCGTGCGCGACGAGTTCGCCGCCACCCCGGCCCACGTACGGGCCGCCGCCCTCGACCACGTGAGCAAGCGGCTCGTGGAGCGGACCGAGGAGATCGCCCGGCTCATCTCCGCCGAGAACGGCAAGCCGCTCAAGTGGGCCCGCGGCGAGGTCGGCCGGGCCGTGTCCGTGTTCCGGTTCGCGGCCGAGGAGGCCCGCCGGTTCAACGGCGGCGAGGCCCAGCGGCTGGACACCGACGCGGGCGGTCAGGGCCGGCTCGCCCTCACCCGGCGCTTCCCGAAGGGCGTCGTGCTCGGCATCGCTCCCTTCAACTTCCCGCTCAACCTGTGCGCCCACAAGATCGCCCCGGCCATCGCGGCGGGCGCGCCCATCATCCTGAAGCCCGCCCCCGCGACCCCGCTCAGCGGCCTGGTCATCGGCGAGCTGCTGGCCGAGACGGACCTGCCGGCCGGCTCCTGGTCGGTGCTTCCCGTGGCCAACGACAGGATGCCCGCGCTGGTGCGGGACGAGCGGCTGCCCGTCATCTCCTTCACCGGGTCCGACAAGGTCGGCTACGCGATCATGGACTCCGTACCGCGCAAGCACCTCACCCTGGAGCTGGGCGGCAACGGCGCGGCCGTCGTGCTCGCCGACTGGGCGAGCGACCAGGACCTGGACTGGGCCGCCACCCGCATCGCGACCTTCAGCAACTACCAGGGCGGCCAGTCCTGCATCTCCGTGCAGCGTGTCATCGCGGACGCGTCGGTGTACGACCGGCTGCTGCCCCGGATCGTCGCCGCGGTCGGGGCCCAGGTGACCGGCGACCCCTCCGACGACACGACCGACGTCGGCCCGCTGGTCAGCGAGGACGCGGCGAAGCGGGTCGAGTCGTGGGTCGACGAGGCCGTCGCGGCCGGGGCCGAACTGCTCGCCGGCGGCAAGCGCGACGGTGCCTCGTACGCGCCGACGGTGCTGGCGGGCGTACCGGCCGACGTGACGATCTCCTGCGAGGAGGTCTTCGGGCCCGTCCTCACCGTGCAGAAGGTGGACGGGGAGGCCGCCGCCTTCGCCGCCGTCAACTCGTCCAAGTACGGGCTCCAGGCAGGGGTGTTCACCCACGACCTGCAGACCGCCTTCCGGGCCCACCGGGCGCTGGAGGTGGGCGGTGTGGTGATCGGCGACGTGCCCTCCTACCGTGCCGACCAGATGCCGTACGGCGGGGTCAAGGAGTCCGGTGTCGGGCGCGAGGGCGTGCGGTTCGCCATGGACGACTACACCTACGAGCGCGTCCTGGTCCTCACGGGGCTCGCTCTCTGAGACCGGACACCGGGACCCTATGGCTAGTGACAATCATTTTCATATAGTGTGCCGGGTATGGCCGTCCCGAAGCGCAAGATGTCCCGTTCCAACACCCGGCACCGCAGGTCCCAGTGGAAGGCGGCGACACCGGATCTCGTCCCCTTCCACGTCGACGGGCGCGAGTATGCCGTGCCCCGCCGCCTGATCCGCGCCTACGAGCGCGGGCTCATCCGGCCCGAAGCATGATCCGGCCCGAGGGGTGATCCTCCCCCTCACCCCCGGGCGAAGGGGCCCGGCACCGCTGCCTTCCGGTGCCGGGCCCCTCCCTTGTGCCGTCGGTTCCCTCCGGGCCCTCAGCCGGAGAAGCCGACGTGCGCGAGCCGCAGTGGGCCGCGCAGCTCGATGCGCAGGTCGTGGACCCCGGAAGCGGCGAACGGGCTGGTGACGGAGGTGTGGGCGTACGGGCCCGTCGTGGGCGCGATGTCCAGGTGGGCGATCGCCGGGCCGTCGTCCAGGGCCAGTTCGAGGGTTCCCTCGCCCGACACCTCGACCGTGACCGACCGGGCGTCCGGGCCGAAGTCGCAGGCCCGGTAGACCAGTTCGGCCGTGCGGCCGACGGCCTGGTGCGAGTCCGGGTCGGCAGGGGTCACCGCGTCCCCCGACCGTTTCGTACGGTCGACGATCGCCGTGCCGCGCTGATCGTCGAAGTCGGCCGCGCGCAGGCCGCGTTCGAGGACCGGGCGCGGGGCGGGCGGCGTACCGGCCGGGTCGATCGTGGCGCTCAGGCGGATGTCCTCGGCGGACGCGCCCGCGAGGAGTTCGTACCCGCCGGGTTCCAGCCGTCGGGTGCCGTGTGCGACGTCCCAGAACTCCAGGGCGGAGAGCGGGAGTTCGAAGGACAGCTCCGTGGTGGCGCCCGCGGGAAGGTGGACGCGGCGGTGGGCCAGCAGTTCGCGGCGGGGGCGTGGCACGGAGGGTGACACGGGACGGCCGTAGAGCTGGGCCACCTCGTCGGCCGCCGTGTCACCGGTGTTGGTGACCGTGAAGGTGACCCGCGCGGACTCCGCCCCGACCCGCGCCGCCAGGTCCGCGTACGCGAAGGACGCGTACGACAGGCCGTGGCCGAACGGGAAGAGCGGGGTGCCCTCGAAGTACAGATACGTCTGTCGGCCGCCGATCACGTCGTAGTCGAGGAGGCCGGGCAGATCCGCGTCCGAGGCGTACCAGGTCTGGGGCAGCCGGCCCGCCGGGGAGACGTCCCCCGCCAGTACGCGGGCCAGCGCGGTGCCGGCCGCCTGGCCGCCGTGGGCCGTCCAGAGGATGGCGGCCGGGCCCGTGGGGTCGATCGCGTAGGGGTACGAGGACGTGAGGATCAGCGCTGTGCGCGGGTTCGCGGCCCGTGCCGCGTCCAGGAGCCGTCGCTGGTGGGCGGGGAGGGCGAGGGTGGTGCGGTCCTCCGTCTCGCGCCCGTTGATGTGCGGGTCGTTGCCCGCGACCACCAGGACGACGTCGGCGGAGGCCGCCGCGTGCGCCACCGCGTCCTCGCCGCGCGCGGTGATCTCCAGTTCCAGGACTGTCGGATTCTCGTCGGCAACCTTTACGCCGTCGGCGGTCACAGAGACGTAGCGACCTGTGCCGACGTGCCGGAGGAGGTGCCCGTTCCCGTGCCCGCCCTCTCGGGAGCCCCGGGGTTCCAGCCGGAACGTCTCCTGCACGACCCAGCCGCCCGGCTGGTCCGCCGAGGCGCGGACGAAACCGTCCTCGGCGACCGAGAGGTACCGGCCGTCGGGAGCGCGGAACGTGAGGACGCCCTCGCCCCAGTCGATCAGCGCCAGTTCGGTGCCCACGTCGTCGGTGGTGAGCGGCGGCAGATCGGTGCGGCCCGCGAGGAGGGCCGGGTCCAGCGCGCCCTCGGCCCCGCGGACCTCCTCACCCGCGTCGTCCGCCCGCGGCACGCTCAGACAGCCGCCGTCGGAGGTCTTCAGGCGTACGCGGTCCACGCCCTCGGCGAAGTCCACCCGGTCGGCGCCGAAGCGGTCGTACAGGCCCTCCAGTGGTGTGGACCGGTGGATGAGGGTGCCGCTGTACCAGTCGAGCTTGCACTCGTCGGCGAGGAGGCCGACCACCGCGATGCGCGGGCCTTCCCCGGTCGGGGTGCCCTCCCGGGTGAGGGTGAGGGGGAGCAGACCGCCGTCGTTCTTGAGCAGGACGATCGCCTGTTCCGCCGCCTCCCGGGCGAGGGCCCGGTGCGCGGGGGTGTCGAAGTCCTTGGCGTCCGCGTACGGGTCGAGCAGCGGGTCGAACTCGCCCAGCCGGAAGCGGACCGACAGCTGACGGCGGACCGCGGCGTCGATGTCGGCCTCGGTCAACAGGCCCTGGTCCAGGGCTTCCTGGATGCGTTCGACGATCTTCGAGCCGTCCGTGCCGTGGTCCGTGAAGCTGTCGACGCCGGCGAGCAGCGCCGCGGCCGTCGCCTCCTCGTGCGTGTCGAAGTAGTGCTCCGAGTCGACCAGGTTCGAGGGCGCGCCCGCGTCCGAGCAGACCAGCAGGTCCTGGTCCGTCCAGGTGCGCAACTGCTCCGCCAGGTACGGCGACACATGGTTGGGGCGGCCGTTGACCAGGTTGTACGCGGGCATCACGCCGGCCACCGCGCCCGCCTCGACCGTCTCCCGGAAGGCCCGCAGATCGTACTCGTGCAGCACACGGGGGCGTACCGAACTCGACGCGGTGGCCCGGTCCGTCTCGTTGTTGTGCGCGAGCCAGTGCTTGAGGACCGGGGCCGTGCGCCAGTAGGCGGGATGGTCGCCGCGCAGACCGCGGGTGTACGCGGTGGCGATCGCCGAGGTCAGCTTCGGGTCCTCCGAGTAGCCCTCCTCGTTGCGGCCCCACAGCGGGTGGCGCAGCAGATTCACCGTGGGCGCCCAGACGTTGAGGCCGACGCGGTCGTCGCGCGAGCGCATCGCGCGGGTCTCGGTGGAGACCGCCTCGCCGACCCGGCGCACCAGGTCCTCGTTCCAGGTCGCGCCCAGGCCGACCGCCTGCGGGAACACGGTCGCGGGGCCCATCCAGGCGACCCCGTGCAGGGCCTCCTGGCCGGTGCGGAACGCGGCGATGCCCAGGCGCTGAACCGCGGGTCCGAACTGGTGCAGCATCGCCACCCGTTCGTCGAGGGTGAGCCGCGCCAGAAGATCGTCGATGCGCTTCGCGAACGGCAGCTGCGAGTCGCGGAAAGGCGGCGTTTGTGCAGTCACGCGAGGATCCCTTTACGGAAGACGGGGAAGGCCGGTGGCGAGCTTTCGAAGCGCTTCGATGCTGATTCGACGAGTGGTCGGGTGTCAAGACACCCAGACGCAACAACTCCGAATCCCCGCCGCCCTCCTTCGTCAACCCATGGGGCAAAAGCGACCGGTACAGACCTCTCCCTCGCCGGGACACCTCCGAGGAATGTTTGAATCGGCTCTTGTGCACCCCCAGGTGTTCACTTAACCTCGCAGCAACATCGAAGCGCTTCGACTATCGAAGGTGCTGCTCCTGGGTGCGCAGACCTCCGAGGTTCGCTTCCGCTCAGCTCGGCCGGTGCGACTTCGGTTCAGCCTCCGCAACCTCAGCTCAGCCATCGCAACTCCAGCTCAGCCAGTTCCGCTCAAGACACCGCAGCCGACGGCCACTTGGCCAGGTGTCCTGCTGTGCGCCACGAAGGGTTGACGCAATGACGCCGAACACCTCCGCCCCCGGTCCCGGCCGGAGAAGCTTCCTCGCCTCCACGGCGGTCGCCACCGTCGCGGTGGCGGGCGGGATGCCGCTGCTGGCCGCCTGCGGTGGCTCCGACGGCGGCAAGAAGGAGGGCACGACCTCGGGCAAGGACGCGAAGAAGATCCTTCCCGCCTTCGTGGCGCAGAACGTGGTGACGCCGGACATCGCGTCGAAGAACGGGTCCTCGCTCGGCTTCACCGGCAAGCTCGTCACGGCCGACCTCAAGGCCTCGGTGTCGGGCAAGCTCGGCAAGGGCAGCACCATCAAGATCATGTCGCCGTTCTGGGGCTCGCCGCCGAAGGGCGACAACCCCTACTACCAGGCGATGAACGAGAAGATCGGCGCGAACGTCGTCTGGCAGAACCAGGACGGCAACACGTACGACGAGAAGCTGGGCGCGGTCCTCGCCTCCAGCGACATGCCGGACGTCGTGGTGATCCCCGGCTGGAACATGGGCGGCAAGATACCCAGCGCCATCATCAGCAAGATGGCCGACCTCGGCCCGTACCTCTCCGGCGACAAGGTCAAGGACTATCCGAACCTCGCCGCCGTCCCGACCGACGCCTGGCAGCGCTCCATCTTCGGCGGCAAGCTGCGCGGCCTGCCGATGCCCAGTTCGTACGTCGCCAACATCGTGCCGTACTACCGCAAGGACATCTTCGACAAGAAGGGCTACGAACTCCCCACCTCGGCGGCCGAGTTCCTGGCCCTGGCCAAGGAGATCACCAGCGCCAGGGCGAAGGTGTGGGCCTGCGACGACATGAAGTGGACGGCGTTCAACAGCTTCGGTGTGCTGTCCGGGAGCGAGAAGCCGCTCGGCTGGAACCTCGTCGACGGCAAGCTGGTCTACCGCGTCGAGACCGGTGAATACCTCGAAGCGCTGGAGTGGACGCGCAAGCTGTACTCCGCGGGAGTCGTCCACCCGGACGCCAAGGCGCAGAACCAGGGCGACTCCAGCCTGCGCTTCACCGCCGGCGAAGTCCTCATCTACAACAACGACATCTCGCACTGGTGGGCCAAGACCACCGAACAGGCCGCGCAGAACAAGGACTTCCGTATCGACGGCATGGACATCTTCGGCCATGACGGCGGGGACCCCACGCTGTGGGCCGGGGCGCCCGCGAGCATCTTCGCCTTCGTCAACAAGAAGGCGTCCAAGGCCGTGATCCGGGACGTGCTGGCCGCCGCGAACGTCACCGCCGCCCCGTACGGCACCGAGGAGTACATGCTCACCAACTACGGGGTCGAGGGCACGCACTACACGGTCAAGGACGGCACGCCCACCAAGAACGACAAGGGCAACCAGGAGGTCCTGAACGCCTTCGTCATGCTGGCGAGCCCCGCCTCGACGATCGCGCACCCCGACCTGCCGGAGATAGCGAAGGCGCAGGTCGAGTGGCAGCAGCGGATGGGCGCCTTCACCAAGAAGTCCCCCTTCTACGGCCTCCAGATCATCGAACCGGCCCGCTGGACGAACCTCTCCAACGACTTCGAGCAGCTGGAGGACGACATCGTCCGCGGCCGCAAGAAGATCAGCGACATGCAGCAGGCCGTGTCGGACTGGAAGAGCCAGGGCGGCGACAAGCTGCGGGACTGGTACGGGAAGCTGCTGGACGACAGCGGATCCGCGCAGGGGTGACCCGGTGGCACACAGCACCGCTCCACGGGACACCACTCCGGCCGACACCACTCCAGCCGACGCCGCTTCACGTGACGCCGCTTCACGTGACACCACTACGCGCGGCGGCACTCCGGTGGCCGCCGCGTCCCCCGCCCCGGGGGTCACCAGGGCCGAGAGGAGGGCCCTGCGCAGGGCCCTCGACGGCGGCGGCACCTTCAAGGTCCGCTTCAGACGGGACCGCACCCTGGTCCTGATGACCCTGCCGGCCGTCCTGCTGGTCCTGGTCTTCAACTACATACCGATCCTGGGCAACGTCGTCGCCTTCCAGGAGTACGACCCCTACATCAGCGACAACGGCTTCATCGCCGTCTTCCACAGCCCCTGGGTCGGCTTCGAGCAGTTCTCCCGGCTGTTCGAGGACTCGGCGTTCTGGGACGCCGTCCAGAACACCCTCGTCCTGTTCGGGCTGCAACTGGTGCTCTTCTTCCCGGTCCCGATCCTGCTCGCGCTGCTCATCAACAGCGTGATCAGGCCCCGGGTACGGGCGGTCTCGCAGGCGATCCTCTATCTGCCGCACTTCTTCTCCTGGGTGCTGGTCATCACCGTCTTCCAGCAGATCTTCGGCGGCGCCGGCATCATCGCGCAGACCCTGCGCCGGCACGGCTACGAGGGCTTCGACCTCATGACCGACCCGGGGGTCTTCAAGTTCCTGGTGACGGCGGAGGGCGTGTGGAAGGACGCCGGCTGGGGCGTCATCGTCTTCCTCGCCGCGCTGGCCTCCGTCAGCCCCGATCTGTACGAGGCCTCCGCGATGGACGGGGCCGGCCGGTGGCGCCGCATGTGGCACGTCACGCTGCCCGCGCTGCGTCCGGTGATCGCCCTGCTCCTGGTGCTGCGCGTCGGTGACGCGCTCACCGTCGGCTTCGAGCAGATCCTGCTGCAGCGGGACGCGGTGGGACCGGGCGCGGCGGAGGTCCTCGACACCTACGTGTGGTGGAACGGCGTCCGCAACCAGGACTTCAGTTACGCGGCGGCGGCCGGACTGATCAAGGGTGTGGTCAGTCTCGGACTCGTCCTCGCCGCGAACAAGGTCGCCCATCTCATGGGCGAGCAGGGGGTGTACAAGAAATGAGTGCCGTGACCGAGAGTGCCGTCACCGAGGAACGGCCGGAGGGCGCGGGACCGAAGGCGCCCGGCCGCTGGGCGGCCCCGCCGAGGCCCGTCTGGGAGGAGGAGCCGCGCCGGGCCGGACTCGCGGGCAAGGGCATCGCCCTGGCCCTCGCCTGCCTGGCCGTCCTGTTCCCGCTGTGGATCGTCGTCGTCACCAGCCTGTCCACGAAGCAGACCATCAGCGAGGCCGGCGGGCTGGTGCTGGTCCCCAGGGACCTCACCTTCATCGCCTACCAGGAACTGCTGAGCGGCGGCCAGGTCACCCGCGCCACCGTCGTCAGCCTGGGCGTCACCGCCGTCGGCACGCTGTTCTCGATGACGGTGTCGGTCCTCTGCGCGTACGGGCTCTCACGCATCGGATCGCTCGGGCACCGCTGGTTCCTGATGACCCTGCTCGCGACGATGTTCTTCGGCGCCGGGCTCATCCCCACGTATCTGCTGGTGCAGTCGCTGGGACTGACCGACACGTATCTCGCGCTGATCCTGCCGAGCGCGATCAGCGTCTTCAACATCCTGGTGCTGCGCGCGTTCTTCATGGGCATCTCGCCGGAACTCACCGACAGCGCGCGGATCGACGGGGCGGGGGACTGGCGGATCCTCTGGCAGATCGTGCTCCCGCTCTCCCGGGCCGTCATCGCGGTGATCACGCTGTTCTACGCCGTCGGGTACTGGAGTGCGTGGTTCAACGCGTCGATCTATCTGAGCGATCAGGACATGATGCCGCTGCAGAACGTGATGATCCAGCTCGTCCAGAAACAGGAACCTCCGGTGGGGCTGGGGCAGGCGATCCGGGCGGGACAGTTGTCCGCGCTCGCTGTGCAGATGGCTGTGATGGTGTTGGCGTTGTTGCCGGTTGCGTTTTTGTCTCCCTTCGTCCAGAAGCACTTCAAGAAAGGGATGCTCACCGGCGCGGTCAAAGGCTGACCTCGCGCCTTTGGCGCCGGTCAGCCCGCTTTTGCAGGTGACTTCCGGTTGCTTGTCGGGTGCGGGCCGGATGTGGCTGAGCGCGCAGTTCCCCGCGCCCCTTCGGGGCGCCCCCCTCGGGGGCTTGTCCCTCTCTGTCGAACGAGGTGTGTCATGTGCGCGACCAGTCCCCGTAGGCGAGTCGGGCTCGGTGACGCCGTCCGCGGGCGCGTCCTCTTCGGCGGGGACTACAACCCCGAGCAGTGGCCCGAGGAGGTCTGGCGCGAGGACGTGCGCCTCATGCGGGAAGCGGGGGTCAATTCCGTCACGCTCGGTGTCTTCTCCTGGGCGCGGATCGAACCGCAGCCGGGTGTCAGGGAGTTCGGCTGGCTGGACCGGCTCATGGACCTCGTGCACGAGCACGGCATCGGGGTCGTCCTCGCCACCCCGACCTCCTCGCCCCCGCCCTGGCTCGGCCGGCTCCACCCGGACACCCTGCCCCGTGACGCGGACGGCCGCACCGAGTGGTGGGGTGGCCGCCAGCACTTCTCGCACTCCAGCGCCACCTACCGCCGTCACGCCGCCGCGATCACCGAGGACCTGGCCGCCCGCTACGGCAGCCACCCCGCCCTCACCATGTGGCACATCAACAACGAGTACTGCACCTACGACTGGGGCGACGAGGCGGCCGGCACGTTCCGCCGCTGGCTCAGGGACAGGTACGGCACGCTCGACGCGCTCAACACGGCCTGGGGAACGGCCTTCTGGAGCCAGGGATACGGCGACTGGGAGGAGGTCCTGCCGCCGCGCCGCGCCCACTACCTGAACAACCCCACCCAGGTGCTCGACTTCAAGCGCTACACGTCCGACATGCTCCTGGAGTGTTACGTCGCCGAGCGCGACATCGTCCGCCGGTACTCCCCGGACCTCCCGGTGACCACCAACCTCATGCCGATGTGGGCGGGGCAGGACGCCTGGCGGTGGGCCGGGGAGGAGGACGTCGTCTCCGTCGACCTCTATCCGGATCCGCGCGACCCCTTCGGCGCGCAGGAGGGCGCGCTCGTCCAGGACATGACGCGCTCCCAGGCGCGCGGGCCGTGGATGCTGATGGAGCAGGCGGCGGGGTCGGTGAACTGGCGGGGCGTGAACCGTCCCAAGCCGCGCGGCCTCAACCGGCTCTGGTCCCTCCAGGCGGTCGCCCGGGGCGCCGACGCCGTCTGCTACTTCCAGTGGCGGCAGTCCCGCCAGGGCGCGGAGAAGTTCCACTCGGGCATGGTCGGCCACGCGGGGGAGCAGGGCCGCACCCACCAGGAGGTCAAGCGGCTCGGCGCCGAGCTGCAGCGGATCGGCGCGCGGGTGACGGGCCGCCACTCGGCCTCCCAGGTCGCGATCCTCCACGAGTGGAACGCCTGGTGGGCGGGGGAGCAGGACGGGCGGCTCTCCCGCGAGGTCGAGTACCAGCAGGTCGTGCGGGCCTGGCACCGCGCCCTGTGGGAGGCCCACATCACCACGGACTTCGCCCACCCCGAGCACGACCTGTCCGCGTACCGCCTCGTCGTCGTGCCGCAGCTCTACCTCCTCACCGACCAGGCGATCGACAACCTCGTCGCGTACGTGCGAGGAGGCGGCACCCTCGTCTGCGGCTTCCTGACCGGGATCGCGGACGAGGACGACCGGGTGCGCACCGGCGGGATGGACGAGCGGCTGCGGGAGCTGTTCGGCATCCGCACCCTGCACGAGTGGTGGCCGCTCGACCCCGGCGAGTACGCCGAGTGCGAGGGCTTCCGGGGCACCCTGTGGTCCGAGGAGATCGAGGCCGGGACCGAGGAGGCCGAGGACGTCGTCGCGCACTCCCGCTACAAGGGCGGCGAACTCGACGGGCTGCCCGCCGTGCTGCGCAGGGGCCGCGCCTGGTACGTCTCCACGCTGCCCGAACCCGCGGCGCTGCGCGAGCTGTTGGAGGGCGTGGCCGCCGGTGCGGGGGTGCGGCCGGTGCTCGAAGGACTGCCCGCCCAGGTCGAGGCCGTACGCCGGGGCGACCTGCTCTTCGTCCTCAACCACGGGCGGGACCCGGTCACGGTGGAGGTGCCGGGGGAGTACCGGGACCTGCTCGGTGAGCGACGGGTCGCGGGCTTGCTCGAACTGGGCCGGTACGGAGTGGCGGTGCTGTCCCCATGACCGCCGGCACGCAGGACCCGTCGTCCCCCTCGCCGCACGGCACCTGGGAGCCGGCCCCGGCCGGCCGCTGGGAGGACGCCTTCCTGAGCGGCAACGGCCGCCACGGCACCCTTGTGTTCGGTGATCCGAACGACGACCGGGTGATCGTCACCCATCACACTCTCGTCCGGCCCAACGGCGGCGAGCACGCCCGTCCTCCGGAGCTGGCGGCCGAACTGCCCGCACTCCAGGACCGGTTGCTCGCGGGAGACCTGACGGCGGCCGAGGAGTTCACGGACGGGCGCCCTCTCCAGTGGGTGCGGCCCTTCCACCCCGCCTTCCAGGTGCGGCTGCGACGGCCGTCCGCCGACGGGGAGCGCGACTACCGCCGCACGGTCGACTTCACCACGGGCGTCGTCGCATCGTCCTGCGCGGGCTGGCGCAGCCGCGTCTTCGTCTCCCGCGCCGACGACGTGATCGTCCAGTACGTGACCTCCCCCGGCGCCGCCCTGGACATCACGCTGGACCACCGGCTCCCCGGCGCCCCCGACGGCCTGGGCGTCAGCGACGGAGCGGTCCTCACCCCCGAGGGCGCCGTGCTCACCCTGAGCGCCCGCTATCCCGGCAGCGACCTCGCGTACACCGGTGTGACGCTGGCCGTCGTCACCGGCGGCCTTACGACGCTGACGGCGCCCGGTATGCGCGTGGCGGGCGCCGGGTCGGTCCTGCTCCTGACCCGCGTGGAGCGGCACACCGAAGAACTGGACACGGTGGCGCGGACCCAGGAGCTGCGCGCGCTGCTGCCGCACGGCGGCGAACCGTACGACGGCCTCCTGAGGCGTCATCTGCGTCTCCACCGCACCGCGTACTCCCGCGTCTCGCTCACCCTCGAAGCCGACGACAGCCAACGCGCCCTCCCCGGCTCCGAGTTGCTCAAGCGGCCAGGGAGCCCCGCCCTCCTCGAACGGCTCTTCGCGGCCGGCCGCCACCACCTGCTGTCCGCGAGCGGGATGCTCCCGCCGAGGCTCACCGGGCTGTGGACCGGCGACTGGGACACGGCCTGGTCCGGTGCCTTCACCACGGACGCCAACCTCAATCTGCAGACCGCCTCGGCCGTCGCGGGCGCCCTGCCCGAGGTCGTCGAAGCCCATGCCGCCCTCGTCCACGGGCAGCTGCCGCACTGGCGGGACAACGCCCGAGCCGTCTTCGGCGCCCGAGGCGTGGTCGCCCCGCCCCACACGGACGGCGAGTCCGGGCACACGTACCACTTCAGCCGCGAGTACCCCCTGCACCTGTGGACGGCGGGCGCCGACTGGCTGCTCAAGCCCCTCGTCGACCACGATGAGGCCCGCGGGGAGCGGGACCCGCGACTGGCAGCCGTCCTCGCCGAAGTCGCCCTGTTCTACGAGGACTTCCTCACCCGCACCGACGAGCACGGGCAACTCGTCGTCGTCCCCTCCTACTCGCCCGAGAACCGCCCGGCGAACCCGGACGCGAGCTGGGGCGCGGTCAACGCCGCCATGGACCTCTCCGCGGCCCGGCACGCTCTGCGCACGGCAGCTGCCTACCACCCGGGCCCCGACGCCGACCGTTGGCGGGCCCTCGCCGAGCGGCTGCCCCCGCACCGCGTCAACGACGACGGCGCCCTCGCCGAATGGGCGTGGCCCGGCCTCGACGACACGTACGACCACCGGCACCTCAGCCATCTGTACGGCGTCTGGCCGCTCGACGAGATCAATCCCTACGACACCCCGGAGCTCGCGGCGGCAGCGCATCGCGCGCTCGCACTGCGGGGCGCCGAGAACGACTCCGCGCACGGCCATCTGCACCACGCCCTCGTCGCGGCCCGGCTGCGGGACGGCGAGCGGGTCGCGCACGCGCTCGGCCAGGTGCTGGCGGGCGACTTCTTCCACGCCTCCCTGATGAGCGCGCACTACCCGCACCGGGACGTCTACAACGCGGACGCCGCCCACACCCTGCCCGCCCTGGTCGTCGAGTCGCTGATCCAGTCGACCCCCGACCGGCTGGTCCTCCTGCCCGCACTGCCCGCCGCCTTCCCGGCGGGCGGACTCCGGGGCGTACGGACGCGGTTCGGTGCCGTGATCGACCTCGACTGGGGTCCGCGGGAGGTCCGGGCGGTGGTCCGGCCCACCCGCACCCACTCCGTCGACCTGAGAACTCCTTCCGGCGCGCGCCGGCTCTCCCTGCGCGCCGGGGAGGACCGCGTCCTCACCCTGGGGCCGCGGCAGACGTACAGCGAGGCCATCCCCCACATCCCCCCACTCATGGAAGGGACACCATGGCAACACGCACGCCGAACATGAGGACGAGCAGGACCAGGAGCAGGGTCGTCAAGGCGCTGCTGGCGCCCGCGCTCGCTCTCGGAGTGACCGTCGGGCTCGCCTCCGCCCCCGCCTCCGCCGCGATCTGGAACTCCTGCGACCAGTGGGGCAACACCAGCCTCAACGGCTACACGCTCTACAACAACATCTGGGGCTCCGGCGCGGGCAGCCAGTGCATCTGGGCCAACTCCGGCACCAACTGGGGAGTCTGGGCCAACCACCCCAACACCGGCGGCATCAAGTCGTACCCCAACTCCAAGAAGGTGATCAACAAGACGATCACCTCGCTCGGCTCGCTCTCCAGCAGCTACAACGTCACGGTCCCGTCGGCCGGCGCGTACAACACCTCGTACGACATCTGGGACACCGACTACGACTACGAGATCATGCTCTGGGTCAACTACAACGGGGCCGTCGGTCCGCTCGGCACCTCGCAGGGCAACGTCACCCTCGGCGGTCACACCTGGTCCGTGTACAAGGGCAACAACGGCGCCAACGAGGTCTTCTCGTTCCTGCGCACCTCGGACTCGAACTCGGGCAGCGTCAGCATCCTGCCGATCCTCAAGTGGATCAAGGACACCAAGGGCTGGATGGGCAACGAGACGATCGGTGACGTCCAGTTCGGCTTCGAGGTCACGTCCTCGTCCGGCGGTCTGGACTTCGTCACCAACAACCTGACGGTCAGCAGCAGCTGACCGTCAGGTGCGACGCGCGGCTACTCCGTCACGGGCAGCCGCGCGTCGTCGCGCAGGAACAGCGGGATGCGGTCCAGCGGGGCGTCGACGGTCACGGCCGCGCCACCCCGGTACTCCTCGCCGGTCCACGCGTCCGTCCAGCGCGCGCCCGCCGGAAGATAGGCCGTACGGACCGTCGCACCCGCGGTGAGCACCGGCGCGACCAGCAGATCCCGGCCGAAGAGATACGAGTCGTCCACGGACCAGGCCGCCTGGTCGTCCGGGAACTCCAGGAACAGCGGCCGCATCACCGGCAGCCCCTCCTCATGGGCCTCCCGCATGACATCGAGCACGTACGGCTTCAGGCGCTCGCGCAGACGGAGGTACTTCTCCAGGATCGGCCCGGCCTGTTCGCCGTACGACCACACCTCGTTCGGGCCGCCGGTCATCTCCGGGCCGAGCGGGGTGCCCGGGTCGCGGAAGCCGTGCAGCCGCATCAGCGGGGACAGCGCGCCGAACTGGAACCAGCGGATCATCACCTCGCGGTACGCCGGGTCGTCCGGGTCGCCGCCGTGGAAGCCGCCGATGTCGGTGTTCCACCAGGGGATGCCGGACAGCGAGGTGTTGAGGCCCGCCGCTATCTGGCGCCGCAGGGTCGCGAAGTCCGTGCCGATGTCACCGGACCACAGGGCCGCCCCGTACCGCTGACTGCCCGCCCACGCCGAGCGGTTGAGGGTGACGACCTCGCTCTCGCCGGCCGCCAGCATGCCCTCGTGGAAGGCACGGGAGTTCTCACGCGGATACATGTTGCCCACTTCGAGACCGGGGCCCGCCCAGTAGCGCAGGTTCTCCTGGAAGCCGGGCTTCAGCTCGGGCTCGCAGGCGTCCAGCCAGAAGGACGTGATCCCGTACGGCTCCAGGTAGTTGTCCCTGATCTTCGACCACAGGAACTCCCGCGCCTCGGGGTTCGTCGCGTCGTAGAAGGCGACCTGCACCGTGGAGGCGACCTCCTTGTCCGGCCAGTCGGCGTGCGCCATCGGACCGTACTGCGTGCCGACGAACCAGCCGCGCTGCTCCATGAGCCGGTGGTTCTCGGAGAGCGGCGAGACGGACGGCCACACGGACACGACGAGCTTGATGCCCAGCTCCGCCAGCTCCCGCTGCATCCCCGCCGGATCGGGCCACTCGGCCGGGTCGAACTTCCAGTCGCCCAGGTGCGTCCAGTGGAAGAAGTCGCAGACGATGACGTCGATGGGCAGACCCCGGCGCTTGTACTCCCGTGCCACGCCCAGGAGTTCGTCCTGCGTGCGGTAGCGCAGCTTGCACTGCCAGAAGCCCGCCGCCCACTCGGGCAGCATCGGCGTCCGCCCGGTCACCGCGCTGTAGCGGCGCTGCGCGTCGGCCGGATGGCCCGCCGTGATCCAGTAGTCGATCTGCCGGGCCGAGTCCGCCACCCAGCGCGTGCCGTTGCCCGCCAGCTCGACCCGGCCGATCGCCGGGCTGTTCCACAGCAGGGTGTAACCGCGGCTGGACGTGAGGACCGGGATGGTCACCTCGGCGTTGCGCTGCACCAGGTCGAGGACGGCACCCTTCTGGTCGAGCAGCCCGTGCTGGTGCTGCCCCAAGCCGTACAGCTTCTCGCCCTCGTACGCGGCGAAACGCTGCTCCAGGCGGTGGTAGCCGTTGCCGACGGGTGTGTAGAGGCGCGGTCCCGGCCACCAGAAGTGGGCGCGTTCCTCGGCGAGGAGTTCGGCCCCGTCGCCGGTGCGGACGAAGCGGATCAGTCCCTCGGCGTCGACCTCGGCCGTCAGCGCGCCGACGGTCAGCAGGCCCCGGCCGCCCTCGATCTTGACAGTGCCCTCGGTGGCGGGCGCCTCGTCGAGCACGGCGGCGGGCAGGCCCTCCAGGACGGGCCCGCCGAGCCTGGCCCGGACCCGTACGGCGTCGGGGCCCCACGGCTCGATGCGTACGGTCTCCTGCCGGCCGCTCCACTCCAGCGCGCCGTCGCGTTCACGGAACGTGCCGACGGTGGGCGAGGACTGGGCGAGACTCGCGGACCCCGAGCCGGACTGTCCCGGCCGGTTCTCGACATGCTGATTCATGCGGAGTGCTCCTGAAGGGAGGAGTGGCGACAAGACCCGGTTACGCGACTCCGGAGGACCAGGTCGGGGGAGTGGGAGTGGGAGTGGGAGAGCGGAGGTGGGGCGGGGCGGGTCAGGCGGCGGCCGGGGCCGGGCCCGTGCTCGCCCGGACCGTCAACTCGGGTGCGATGAGCACGACTTCGTCCTTTCCGTGCCCCTCCAGCTTGGCGATCAGATGCTCCACCGCATGACGGCCCATCTCCTGGGCGGGGATGGCGACCGAGGTCAGCCGCACCGAGGCCTGGACGGCGACCTGGTCCGGGCAGATCGCGATCACCGACACGTCCTCGGGCACGGCCCGGCCCTGCCGGCGCAGCAGGGCGAGCAGCGGCTCGACCGCGGACTCGTTCTGCACGACGAACCCCGTGGTGCCGGGGCGTTCGTCGAAGACCCGGGCCAGGGTCAGGGACATGGCGTCGAAGCCGCCCTCGCACGGGCGGTGCAGGACCCGCAGGCCCAGCTCGCGCGAGCGGGACCTGAGCCCGTCGAGCGTGCGCTCGGCGAACCCCGTGTGCCGTTCGTACACCGCGGGCGCCTCACCGATGACAGCGATGTCACGATGTCCGAGCATCGCGAGATGTTCGGCGCACAGCGCGCCCGTCGCACCGAAGTCGAGGTCCACGCAGGTCAGACCACTGGTGTCGGCGGGCAGCCCGATGAGGACGGACGGCTGCTCGGTGCCGCGCAGCAGCGGCAGCCGCTCGTCGTCCAGCTCGACGTCCATCAGGATCATCGCGTCGGCGAGCCCGCTCCCGGTGATCCGGCGCACGGCGTCGGGGCCCTCCTCGCCGGTGAGCAGCAGCACGTCGTACCCGTGGGAGCGGGCCGAGGTCGTCACCGCGATGGCGATCTCCATCATCACGGGTACGTACATGTCCGTGCGGAGCGGGATCATCAGCGCGATGATGTTGGACCGGCTGCTTGCCAGCGCCCGGGCTCCCGCGTTGGGGTGGTAGCCGAGCACCTGGATGCTCTCCTCGACCCGCTGCCGGGTGCCCGCGGAGATGGACCGCTTGCCGCTGAGGACATAGCTCACCGTGCTCGCCGAGACTCCGGCGTGCTGGGCGACCTCGGCGAGGGTGACCATCCAGGTCTCCGGTTCTGTGAAGCGCTTCGACGCGGCGCGCTGCGATTGGTGGTGGCTTGACAGTAGCTGGGTGGCGGGTGGGTGTCCATAGGTTGTCGAAGCGCTTCGACTCCGTCGGGGGTGGCAGGTGCCCACCGGGGGTGGTGGCCGGGGTTGTTCGGCGGGTGCCGGCCGGTGGGGGTGGAGCGCGCAGTTCCCCGCGCCCCTGGAGGGTGGCCCTGCGGGCCTGCCCTCCAGGCCTCCGTATGCGCCTATTGATGCGCCAGGACTGGTGACGTGGGTCGTTATCGGGTACATACGAGCGAGTAGCACCGGTGAGTAACGTAACCGGACCAAGATCCCTATTCGCGGCGAGGTGAGCCTCTTGTCCGCAACACCCCACCAGCCCGCTGTCTCCGAACGTGAGGCCCGTCAGGTCGCCGAGGCCGCGCGGGAGCAGGACTGGCGCAAACCCAGCTTCGCCAAGGAGCTGTTCCTCGGCCGCTTCCGGCTCGACCTGATCCACCCCCACCCGATGCCCCCGGACGAGGACGCCCAGCGCGGCGAGCAGTTCCTCGCCAAACTGCGCGACTTCTGCGAGACCAGGGTCGACTCCGCGCTCATCGAGCGGGAGGCCCGCATCCCCGACGAGGTGATCAACGGGCTCAAGGAGCTCGGCGCCCTCGGGATGAAGATCGACACGAAGTACGGCGGCCTCGGTCTGACGCAGGTCTACTACAACAAGGCGCTCGCCCTGGTCGGCTCCGCGAACCCGGCGCTCGGCGCGCTGCTCTCCGCGCATCAGTCGATCGGCGTACCGCAGCCGCTGAAGATCTTCGGCACCCAGGAGCAGAAGGACGCCTTCCTGCCGCGCCTGGCCCGTACCGACATCTCCGCCTTCCTGCTCACCGAGCCCGACGTGGGTTCCGACCCGGCGCGGCTCGCGGCCAGCGCGGTGCCGGACGGGGACGACTACGTCCTCGACGGGGTGAAGCTCTGGACGACCAACGGCGTGGTCGCCGACCTGCTCGTCGTGATGGCGCGCGTACCGAAGTCCGAGGGGCACAGGGGCGGCATCACCGCGTTCGTCGTGGAGGCGGCCTCGGAGGGCGTCACCGTCGAACACCGCAACGCGTTCATGGGGCTGCGCGGCCTGGAGAACGGCGTCACGCGCTTCCACCGGGTCCGGGTGCCCGCCGCGAACCGCATCGGCGCGGAGGGGGCCGGGCTCAAGATCGCCCTGACCACCCTCAACACCGGACGGCTCTCGCTGCCCGCGATGTGCGTCGGCGCCGGCAAATGGTGTCTGAAGATCGCCCGCGAGTGGTCGTCCGTACGGGAGCAGTGGGGCAAGCCGGTCGCCCACCACGAGGCCGTCGGCGCGAAGATCTCCTTCATCGCGGCGACCACGTTCGCCCTGGAGGCCGTCCTCGACCTGTCGTCCCAGATGGCCGACGAGGACCGCAACGACATCCGCATCGAGGCCGCCCTCGCCAAGCTCTTCGGCTCCGAGATGGGCTGGCTGATGGCCGACGAGCTGGTCCAGATCCGCGGCGGCCGGGGCTTCGAGACCGCCGACTCGCTCGCCGCCCGCGGCGAACGGGCCGTCCCCGCCGAGCAGGTGCTGCGCGATCTGCGCATCAACCGCATCTTCGAGGGCTCGACGGAGATCATGCACCTCCTGATCGCCCGCGAGGCGGTCGACGCCCACCTCTCCGTCGCCGGTGACCTCATCGACCCCGACAAGTCCCTGGCCGACAAGGCGAAGGCGGGCGCGAACGCCGGCGTCTTCTACGCCAAGTGGTTCCCGAAACTGGTCGCGGGCCCCGGCCAACTCCCACGCGCGTACGGGGACTTCCACCCGGCCGGACACGTCGACCTCTCCGGCCACCTGCGGTACGTGGAACGCTCGGCCCGCAAGCTCGCCCGCTCCACCTTCTACGCCATGTCCCGCTGGCAGGGCCGGATGGAGACCAAGCAGGGCTTCCTCGGCCGGATCGTCGACATCGGCGCCGAACTGTTCGCCATGAGCGCCGTCTGCGTCCGCGCCGAACTCCTGCGCACCACCGAGGCCCACGGCCGCGAGGCGTACCAGCTCGCGGACGCCTTCTGCGGTCAGTCCCGCATTCGCGTGGAAGAACTCTTCGGCCGCCTGTGGTCCAACACCGACGACGTCGACCGCAAGGTCGTCAAGGGTGTTCTCGGCGGCGCCTACACGTGGCTGGAGAACGGAATCGTCGACCTGTCCGGCGACGGCCCCTGGATCGCCGACGCGACCCCCGGAACATCGGAAAGGGAAAACGTCCACCGCCCCATCCGTTGACCTTTCCCCCAGGAATGCACTGCTGTCCCCGCCGCCGTTCCGCTGCTTGCCGCACAGAAATTCTGCGTCAACAATGAGCGCACCGGCGAGCGGGGGCGGCGCCCCTGAGGGGGCCCGGGGAACGGCGCAATCTTTTCGCTTTCCAGGGGCGCGGGGCTGTGACATATGCGGCTCCGCCGCGTGGGCGCGACCAGCCCCCACCGGCCGGCACCCGAAGAACGGGATCAGGTACATCCGTGTCAGGGGGTAATGCCAGTGCCGGTACTGGGTCTCGACAACATCACCGGCAGGATAATGCGCGCCGGCGAAGGCAGAATCCTCCGCAGACTCCAGCGCACAGCCGAACAGATCGGCTCCCTCGAAGCGGAATTCGAGCAGCTCACCGACGAAGAACTCCAATCCCTCACCCCCGAGTTCAAGGAACGGTACGAGGCCGGGGAAAGCCTCGACGACCTCCTGCCGGAGGCATTCGCCGCGATGCGGGAGGCCGCCCGCCGCACACTCGGGATGCGCCACTTCGACGTACAGCTGATGGGCGGCGCGGCCCTGCACCTCGGCAACATCGCCGAGATGCAGACCGGTGAGGGCAAGACCCTGGTCGCCACCCTGCCCGTCTATCTGAACGCCCTGACCGGCAAGGGCGTCCACCTCGTCACCGTCAACGACTACCTCGCCCAGCGCGACGCCGACTGGATGGGCCGCGCGTACCGCTTCCTCGGACTGACCGTCGGCGTCATCAGGACCCAGTCGACCCCGGCCGAGCGCCGCGCCCAGTACGCCTGCGACATCACCTACGGCACCAACACCGAGTTCGGCTTCGACTACCTGCGCGACAACATGGCCTGGTCCAGGGACGAACTCGTCCAGCGCGGCCACCACTTCGCCATCGTCGACGAGGCCGACTCGATCCTCATCGACGAGGCCAGGACCCCACTGATCATCTCCGGCCCGGCCGACCAGCCCACCCACTGGTACGAGGCCTTCGCCACGATGGTCACCCGGATGCGCGGAGTCGCCGTCCAGGACGAGAACTTCACCACCCCGTCCGACAAGGACCGCCTCGCCCGGCTGCGCGCCACCCACGACTACGAGTACGACCCGAAGAAACGCACCGTCGCGATCCTCGACCCCGGGGTGGAGTTCCTCCAGGACCAGCTCGGCATCGAGAGCCTCTACGAGTCCGACCACACGCCCCTCATCGGCCACCTCAACAACGCGCTGAAGGCGAAGGAACACTTCAAGCGCGACAAGGACTACGTCGTCGTGGACGGCGAGGTCCTCATCGTCGACGAGCACACCGGCCGCATCCTCGCCGGACGCCGCTACAACGAGGGACTGCACCAGGCCATCGAGGCGAAGGAAGCGGTGACGGTCAAGGACGAGAACCAGACCCTCGCCACGATCACCCTGCAGAACTTCTTCCGGCTCTACGACAAGCTCGGCGGGATGACCGGCACCGCCATGACCGAGGCCGCCGAGTTCCACCAGATCTACAAACTCCACGTGGTGCCGATCCCCACCAACCGGCCGATGGCCCGCGCCGACGACCCCGACCAGATCTACCGGACCGTCGACGCCAAGTACACGGCGATCCTCGACGACATCGCCGCGAAGCACGACAAGGGCCAGCCGGTCCTCGTCGGCACCACCTCCGTCGAGAAGTCCGAGATCCTCGCCGCCCGGCTGAAGCAGCGCGGCATCCGGCACGAGGTGCTCAACGCGAAGAACCACCAGCGCGAGGCACAGATCGTGGCCCAGGCCGGCCGCAGGGGCGCGGTCACCGTGGCCACCAACATGGCGGGCCGCGGCACCGACATCATGCTCGGCGGCAACCCGGAGGCCATGACGCTCGCGGAGCTGGAACGGAAAGGCCTCAGCGCCGAGGAGAGCCCGGACGAGTACCGGGACGAACACCGCCGGACCCTGGAGCGGATCAAGGAGTCGGTCGCCGCCGAGCACGACGAGGTGAAGGACCTCGGCGGGCTGTACGTGCTGGGCACCGAGCGCCACGAGTCCCGCCGCATCGACAACCAGCTGCGCGGGCGCTCCGGCCGCCAGGGCGACCCCGGCGCCTCCCGTTTCTACCTCTCCCTCGAGGACGACCTGATGCGGCTGTTCCGCGCCCAGGTCGTCGACCGTGTGATGGCCATGGCGAACGTCCCCGACGACGTCCCCATCGAGAACAAGATGGTCACGCGCGCCATCGCCTCCGCCCAGTCCCAGCTGGAGCAGCAGCACTTCGAGTCCCGCAAGGACGTGCTCAAGTTCGACGAGGTCCTCAACCGCCAGCGCACCCTCATCTACGCCGAACGCCGACGCGTACTGGCCGGGGAGGACCTGCGGGAACAGATCCTCCACTTCATGGACGACACCATCCGCGCGTACGTCGCCGTGGAGACCGCCGACGGCTTCCCCGAGGAGTGGGACCTGGACCGGCTCTGGGTCGCCTTCGAACAGCTGTACCCGGTCGGGGTCACCGTCGACGACCTGGAGGAGGCCGCGGGCGACCGCGCCGACCTCACCGCGGACGCGATCGCCGACGCCGTCATCGAGGACGTCCACACCCGCTACGAGGAGCGTGAGGCCGAGCTGGGCGCGGACGTCCTGCGCGACCTGGAACGCCTCGTGGTGCTGTCGGTCCTGGACCGCAAATGGCGCGAGCACCTCTACGAGATGGACTACCTGCGGGACGGGATCGGACTGCGGTGGACGCTCGGGCGGGAGCCGATCATCGAGTACGAGCGTGAGGGCTACGACATGTTCGTCGCGATGAACGACGCGATCAAGGAGGAGTCCGTCGGGTACGTCTTCAACCTGGACGCGTCCGGGAAGGTGGCGGGCCAGGACGCGCTGGAGGCCGGCCGTCGCACGGACGGGCTGCATTTCAGCGCGCCCACGCTGGACACGGCGGAGGGGGTCGTCGAAGGGGACTTCTCACCGGAGCCTCCGGTGGAGGACACGGCGGCCGGTGCGAAGCCTCGTCCGCAGCGTGCGGGGAAGTCGCGGAACCGGCGGAAGCGCAAGAGGTAGCGGAAGCGCGAGAGGTAGGGGATCCACGGGATCGTCGGCGGGTGCGGCCCGGTGGGGTGGGGGCTTGTCGCGCGGTTCCCCGCGCCCCTTACAGGGCTCCGCTGTCCCCGGTCGCCCGGTGTTGCGGCAACAATGGGGGGATGAGCGACAGTCCAGCCCCCCTCGCCGATCCGCATCTCGTCTTCGATCCTGTGGACGGGAGCCGGGACGTCGTGATCCTCGGCTCCACCGGCTCGATCGGCACCCAGGCCATCGACCTCGTGCTGCGCAATCCCGACCGGTTCCGGGTGACCGGGCTCTCCGCGGCGGGCGGGAGGGTGGAGCTGCTGGCGGAGCAGGCGCACCGGCTCCGCGTCAAGACCGTCGCCGTGGCCCGCGAGGACGCCGTACCGGCCCTGCGTGAGGCCCTTTCCGCACGGTACGGGCCCGGGGAGCCCCTTCCCGAGCTGCTCGCCGGAGCGGACGCGGCCACCCAGCTCGCCGCCTCCCCGGCGCACACCGTCCTGAACGGCATCACGGGCTCGATCGGCCTCGCCCCCACCCTCGCCGCCCTGGAGGCTGGCCGCACCCTCGCGCTCGCCAACAAGGAGTCGCTCATCGTCGGCGGCCCCCTGGTGAAGGCGCTGGCCGCGCCGGGCCAGATCATCCCCGTGGACTCCGAGCACGCCGCCCTGTTCCAGGCGCTCGCCTCGGGCACCAGGGCCGACGTACGCAAGCTCGTCGTCACCGCCTCCGGCGGCCCCTTCAGAGGACGTACGAAGGCCGAGCTGGCCGATGTCGCCCCCGAGGACGCCCTCGCGCACCCCACCTGGGCCATGGGTCCTGTCATCACCGTCAACTCCGCGACCCTCGTCAACAAGGGTCTCGAAGTCATCGAGGCGCACCTCCTCTACGACATTCCCTTCGACCGCATTGAGGTGGTCGTGCACCCGCAGTCGTATGTCCACTCGATGGTTGAGTTCACGGACGGTTCGACGATGGCCCAGGCGACGCCCCCCGACATGCGCGGGCCGATCGCCATCGGTCTGGGCTGGCCGCAGCGCGTCCCCGACGCCGCGCCCGCCTTCGACTGGACGAAGGCGTCGAGCTGGGAGTTCTTCCCGCTCGACAACGACGCGTTTCCGTCGGTGGGGCTCGCCCGGCACGTCGGGGAGCTCGCGGGCACGGCCCCCGCGGTGTTCAATGCGGCCAACGAAGAATGCGTGGACGCGTTCCTGAACGGCACGCTGCCGTTCAACGGGATCATGGAGACCGTCACCGAGGTCGTCGCCGAGCACGGCACGCCCCGTACGGGAACCCCGCTCACCGTGGCGGACGTCCTCGAAGCGGAGACCTGGGCCCGCGCCCGGGCCCGCGAACTGACAGCACAGACAGCGGCTCGGACGACAGCCAAGACAACGGCGGAGGCTCGTGCATGACGACCCTGATGATGATCCTCGGCATAGTCGTCTTCGCGGTCGGCCTGCTCTTCTCGATCGCCTGGCACGAGCTGGGGCATCTCTCCACGGCCAAGCTGTTCGGCATCCGCGTGCCGCAGTACATGGTCGGCTTCGGCCCGACGATCTTCTCGCGCAAGAAGGGCGACACGGAGTACGGGGTCAAGGCGATTCCGCTCGGCGGCTACATCCGCATGATCGGGATGTTCCCGCCCGGCCCCGACGGCCGTATCGAGGCCCGCTCGACCTCCCCGTGGCGCGGCATGATCGAGGACGCCAGGGCGCAGTCCTTCGAGGAACTGCAGCCGGGTGACGAGAACCGGCTCTTCTACACGCGCAAGCCGTGGAAGCGCGTGATCGTGATGTTCGCCGGCCCCTTCATGAACCTGATCCTGGCCGTCGCGATCTTCCTCGGCGTGATGATGACCTTCGGCGTCCAGACCCAGACCACCACGGTCGGCAAGGTCTCCGACTGCGTCATCGAGCAGAGCGAGTCCCGCTCCGAGTGCCAGAAGAGCGACACGGCGGCGCCCGCCAAGGCCGCCGGACTCAAGGGCGGTGACAAGATCCTCGCGTTCAACGGCGAGAAGGTCACCGACTGGTCCGCCCTCCAGGCCGACATCCGCGCCAACCCCGGCAAGGACGTCACCCTGACCGTCGAGCGCGACGGCAGGCAGCTCGACCTCTCCGCCCACCTCATCCGCAACCAGGTCAGCAAGACCGACGGCCAGGGCGGCTACGTCGAGGGCAAGTACGTGTACGCCGGGTTCCTCGGCTTCACGCCCGCCTCCGGCATCGTCCAGCAGTCCTTCGGACAGTCCGTGGACCGCATGGGCGACATGATGCAGAACGGCGTCGAGTCGCTGCTCAACCTGCCGTCCAAGGTGCCCGCCCTGTGGGACGCGGCCTTCGGCGACGGCCCGCGCGAGGCGGACTCCCCGATGGGCGTGGTCGGCGCGGCGCGCGTCGGCGGCGAGGTCTTCACGCTGGACATCCCGCCGGAGAACCAGATCGCGATGATGCTGTTCCTCGTCGCGGGCTTCAACCTCTCCCTGTTCCTGTTCAACATGCTCCCGCTGCTGCCGCTCGACGGCGGGCACATCGCGGGCGCCCTGTGGGAGTCGCTGCGGCGCAACGGCGCGAAGGTGCTGCGCCGCCCGGACCCCGGCCCCTTCGACGTGGCGAAGCTGATGCCGGTCGCGTACGTGGTGGCCGGAATCTTCATCTGCTTCACGATCCTGGTCCTGATCGCGGACGTGGTTAACCCGGTCAGAATCTCGTAGCCACATGGTGTTTGCGGCGGCCGGACACCATGGGTGTCCGGCCGTCCTCCATCGGGTGGTCCTGTTCGGGGAATGTGCTTCTGGCTTCGGGGGTGCCGTAATCTCGATGACTGGAGCCCGTCAGCTTTCGGGACCGACCGAATCCTTACCTTGGGGTTGCACAGCAGATGACCGCGATTTCACTCGGCATGCCGGACGTTCCGACCAGGCTCGCCGAGCGCCGCAAGAGCCGGAAGATCCAGGTCGGAACCGTGGCGGTGGGTGGCGACGCACCCGTCTCGGTCCAGTCGATGACGACCACGCGTACGTCGGACATCGGCGCCACGCTTCAGCAGATCGCCGAGCTGACCGCGTCCGGCTGCCAGATCGTGCGGGTGGCGTGCCCCACACAGGACGACGCCGACGCGCTGGCCACCATCGCCAAGAAGTCGCAGATCCCGGTCATCGCCGACATCCACTTCCAGCCGAAGTACGTCTTCGCGGCGATCGACGCCGGCTGCGCGGCGGTGCGCGTGAACCCCGGGAACATCAAGCAGTTCGACGACCAGGTCAAGGAGATCGCGCGGGCCGCGAAGGACCACGGCACCCCGATCCGGATCGGCGTCAACGCCGGCTCCCTCGACCGGCGGCTGCTCCAGAAGTACGGCAAGGCGACGCCCGAGGCGCTCGTCGAGTCCGCGCTGTGGGAGGCGTCCCTCTTCGAGGAGCACGACTTCCGGGACATCAAGATCTCGGTCAAGCACAACGACCCGGTGGTCATGGTCAACGCCTACCGCCAGCTCGCCGCGGCCTGTGACTACCCCCTCCACCTCGGTGTGACCGAGGCCGGCCCCGCCTTCCAGGGCACGATCAAGTCGGCGGTCGCCTTCGGGGCGCTGCTCAGCGAGGGCATCGGCGACACCATCCGCGTCTCCCTCTCGGCCCCGCCGGTCGAGGAGATCAAGGTCGGGATGCAGATCCTGGAGTCGCTGAACCTCAAGCAGCGCCGCCTGGAGATCGTCTCCTGCCCGTCCTGCGGGCGTGCGCAGGTCGACGTCTACAAGCTGGCGGAGGAGGTCACCGCCGGTCTGGAGGGCATGGAGGTGCCCCTCCGCGTCGCGGTCATGGGCTGCGTCGTCAACGGGCCCGGCGAGGCCCGCGAGGCCGACCTCGGAGTCGCCTCCGGCAACGGCAAGGGGCAGATCTTCGTCAAGGGCGAGGTCATCAAGACGGTCCCGGAGTCGAAGATCGTGGAGACGCTGATCGAAGAGGCGATGAAGATCGCCGAGCAGATGGAGGCGGACGGGGTCCCCTCCGGGGAGCCGTCGGTGGCGATCGCGGGCTGAGGCCACCGACTCGGGGGCCAGCCCCCGAACCCCCGGTCCTCAAACGCCGGACG
>NZ_JBHXTO010000057.1:0-51430 GCF_042677425.1 Streptomyces sp. NPDC127119
TTTTGGCACGCTGTTGAGTTCTCAAGGAACGGACGCTTCCTTTGTACTCACCCTCTCGGGCTTTCCTCCGGGCGCTTCCCTTCGGTCCTGCTGTTCTACTGTTGTGCTTGTCTCGCTGTCTTGCGTTTCCCACTCTATCAGACCGTTTCCGGTTCCGATTTCCTCGGTGCTTTCCAGGTTTTCGCTTTCGCGTTTTCCTTTCCGGCGAGTCCGACTCTACCAGACCCTTTCAGGCCCGATTCCCAGTCGAAGTGGGGGTTGTCTTCCCGGCTGTTGGGCCGTTCCGACGAGTGAGACTTTAGCGGAATCCCGGCCCCCGAGCTAATCGGGGTTGCGCTCTCTCGAACGCGGATTCCTCATTTCGCAAACACGCATGAAAACGAGCCGACGACGGATCGTCGATCGCTGTGTGCTTGTTGCGGAATGGCTGTCCGGGGACCAACCAAGGTCGGCGCTCACGTCGGACAACTCGGAGAACACTACGGAGCGGGCAGGGGCCTGTCAACTCGGGTACGGGGACCACCCCTGAGGCGTAGCCTCGGTCCCATGACTACGCACGCGTGCACCCAGCTGTGGTGGGCCGCCTGACGGCGGCCGTACATACGCGTGTACTCAACGGCCGCCTCCCCGGCGGCCGTTTTTGTGTCTCCTACCTGGAGCGCCGGCCGGCGGTGGTGGCGGCCTCCACCAGGAGGTAGCGGGATGAAGCGGGTCTTCAGCGGGATCAAGCCGACCGGGCATCTGACGTTGGGCAACTACCTGGGGGCGATGCGGCGCTGGAGCGAGGTCGACCAGCACGAGGCCGACGCGTTGTTCTGTGTCGTCGACCTGCACGCGCTGACCGTGGACCACGATCCGGGCCGGGTGCGCAGGCTGAGTCGGCAGGCGGCCACCCTGCTGCTGGCCGCGGGGCTCGATCCCCGGCTGTGCACCGTCTTCGTACAGAGTCATGTGGATGAACACGCGCGGCTGTCGTATCTGCTGGAGTGCGTGGCCACGGACGGCGAGATGCGCCGGATGATCCAGTACAAGGAGAAGGCGGCGGCCGAGCGGGCGCGGGGCGGGAGTGTGCGGCTGTCGCTGCTCACGTATCCCGTGCTGATGGCGGCGGACATCCTTGCGTACGGGACCGACGAGGTGCCGGTGGGGGACGACCAGACCCAGCACGTGGAGCTGACGCGGGATGTCGCGGTGCGGTTCAACCAGCGGTACGGGCGGACGTTCGTCGTACCGCGGACCACGCATCCGGAGGTGGCGGCCCGGGTCATGAACCTGCAAGATCCCACGTCGAAGATGGGGAAGTCCGACGACGTGGGGCCGGGGGTCGTCTATCTGCTCGACGAGCCCGAGGCCGTGCGGAAGAAGATCATGCGGGCCGTGACGGACAGCGGGAGCGAGGTCGTCCACGACCGGGAGGCCCGGCCCGGCGTCTCGAATCTGCTGGAGATCCTCGCGGCCTGTGAAGGTGGGAACCCAAAGGACCTGGCCGGTGTATATGAGACGTACGGATCTTTGAAGAAGGACACCGCCGAGGCCGTGGTCGAACTCCTCAGGCCCGTACAGCAGAAGCACAAGGAGTTGTGCGCCGATCCTGCGTACGTGGAAGGGGTGTTGCGTGAGGGTGCGGAGAAGGCCAGGGAGATGGCGCGGCCGAGGGTGGACGCGGCGTACCGGGCGATCGGGCTGCTGCCTGCCGGGTGACTCTGGGCGGTAGCGGAGCCGTGGGGGCCGGTGGTGGGACCGGCCCCGGGGTTCCTGCGGGGTGCGGCTAGCTGTTGCCGGAGGCCAGTGCGCGGCTGCGGTCGCGGGCTGCTTCGAGGGCCGCGATGAGGGCGGCCCGTACGCCGTGGTTCTCCAGTTCGCGGATGGCGTTGATCGTGGTGCCCGCGGGGGACGTGACGTTCTCGCGGAGCTTCACGGGGTGCTCGCCGCTGTCGCGGAGCATCACGGCAGCGCCGATCGCGGACTGGACGATGAGGTCGTGCGCCTTGTCGCGGGGCAGGCCGAGCAGGATGCCGGCGTCCGTCATGGCCTCGACCAGGTAGAAGAAGTACGCCGGGCCCGAGCCGGAGAGGGCGGTGCAGGCGTCCTGCTGGGACTCGGGGACGCGGAGCGTCTTGCCGACGGCGCCGAAGATCTCCTCGGCGTGCGCGAGGTGGGCGGCGGTGGCGTGGCTGCCGGCGGAGATGACGGACATGGCCTCGTCGACGAGGGCGGGGGTGTTCGTCATGACACGGACGACGGGGGTGCGCTGGGCCAGGCGCTCCTCGAAGAAGGAGGTGGGGATGCCCGCGGCGCCGCTGATGACCAGGCGGTCGGCGGGGACGTGCGGGGCGAGTTCGTCGAGGAGGGTGCCCATGTCCTGGGGCTTGACCGTGAGGATCAGCGTGTCCGCCGTCTTGGCGGCCTCCTGGTTGGTGACCGGGGTGACGCCGTGGCGTTCCTGGAGTTCCTGGGCGCGCTCGGGGCGGCGGGCCGTGACCAGGAGGTCGGCGGGGGCCCAGCCGGCTCGGATCATTCCGCTGAGCAGGGCCTCGCCGATCTTGCCGGTGCCGAGCACTGCGACTTTCTGGGTCATGTTCGGTTGCCCTCCGGGGGTGCGTCGTCCGGGGCCCATCCTCGCACCGGGGGCCCGGGTGCGGGCCGCGCCGTCCGCTGGGCGGGACGCGGTCAGGGGGTGCGGCGGCGGAGGGTCGCCGCGCCGAGTGTCAGTACGAGGAGGGCGCAGGCCGCGACGATCAGGGCGTCGCGGACGAAGGCGGCGGTGACGTCGGTGTGCTTCAGGACTTCGTTCATGCCGTCGACCGCGTAGGACATGGGGAGGACGTCGGAGATTCCTTCCAGTACGGGGTGCATGTCGGAGCGCGGGGTGAACAGGCCGCAGAGGAGGAGCTGGGGGAAGATCACGGCCGGCATGAACTGGACGGCCTGGAACTCGGAGGACGCGAACGCCGAGACGAAGAGGCCGAGAGCGGTGCCGAGCAGCGCGTCGAGGAGGGCGACCAGGAGAAGCAGCCAGGCCGAGCCGGTGACGTCGAGACCGAGGGCCCAGACGGCGAGGCCGGTGGCGAGGACGGACTGGGCGACGGCGACCGCCCCGAAGGCGAGGGCGTAGCCGGCGATGAGGTCGCCTTTGCCGAGGGGCATGGCGAGGAGGCGTTCGAGGGTGCCGGAGGTGCGTTCGCGGAGGGTGGCGATGGAGGTCACCAGGAACATCGTGATGAGGGGGAAGATGCCGAGCAGTGAGGCGCCGATGGAGTCGAAGGTGCGCGGGCTGCCGTCGAAGACATAGCGGAGCAGCAGAAGCATCAGGCACGGGATGAGGATCATCAGCGCGATCGTGCGCGGGTCGTGGCGGAGCTGGCGCAGGACCCGGGTCGCGGTGGCGGTGGTGCGGGCGAGGTTGATCGCGCGCGGCTCGGGGAGCGCGGTCGGGCTCGTGCGCGGGGCGGCGGTCGTGGTCATCGGACGGACTCCTTGCGGGGCTGGCCGGGCTGGCGGGGCTGGTTGCCGGCGGCGGCGATCGTCTCGTCGACCAGGTGGAGGAAGGCCTCCTCGACGGTGTCGGTGCCGGTCCGGGTGCGCAGGGCGTCCGGAGTGTCGTCGGCGAGGATCTCGCCCTCGCGCATCAGGAGCAGGCGGTGACAGCGCTCCGCCTCGTCCATGACGTGGGAGGAGACGAGGAGGGTGGCGCCCCGGTCGGCGGCGATGGTGTGGAAGAGCTGCCACAGGTCGCGGCGGAGTACGGGGTCGAGGCCGACCGTGGGTTCGTCGAGGACGAGGAGTTCCGGGGTGCCGAGGAGGGCCACGGCGAGGGAGACGCGGCTGCGCTGGCCGCCGGAGAGGTTGCCCGCGAGGGCGTCGGCGTGGGAGGCGAGGTCCACGTCGGAGATGGCGTGCTCGACGTTCTCGCGGCGGCGGTCGGCGGCGGCGCGGCCGGGGTCGAGGATCGCGGCGAAGTAGTCCAGGTTCTGGCGGACCGACAGGTCGTCGTAGACGGAGGGGGCTTGGGTGACGTAACCGATACGGGAGCGGAGGGCGGCGTGGCCCGCGGGGAGGCCGAGGACGTCCAGGGTGCCGGTGACCTTGGCCTGGGTACCGGCGATCGACCTCATCAGGGTGGACTTGCCGCACCCTGACGGGCCGAGCAGACCGGTGATGCGGCCGCGGGGGACGTCGAAGTCGAGTCCGCGCAGGACCTGGCGGGGGCCTCGGACGACGGTGAGGCCGGCGGCGTGGACCGCCGGGTGGTCGGGAGGTGGGGGCGTGGGGCCAGGGGCGTCGGACGCATTATTCATCATGTGATGAATAATGCGCCTGTGCGGGGACCTCGTCAAGCAGCCGGGGCGACGATCAGGACGACCTCGTAGCTCTCCTCCACCTGGCCGCCCGGGAAGGTCTTCAGGACGTGGGCGCGCTCTTCGGTCAAGAAAGCGGCCTTCTCCTCGTCCCTCAGCACCAGGAAGACCGAATGGCTGCTGATGTTGGCCAGGTGGGTGTCCAGGGGGACGGTTCGGCTCCAGCGGATTTCATGACGGGTGCACGCGGGGAGGTACGGGGCGCGGGCGAAGACGTCCTCCGTGCGGGCCCGGCGGCCGGAGCCGCGCTTCTCGGCGACGTCACCGCCGATGAACTCCTCCACGCGCCGGTTCTGCTCCGCCTGCCAGGGGACGTCCAGGGCGGGGTTGTTCCACCAGAGGGCCAGGGCTCCGGAGGGGCGCAGGACGCGCATGGCTTCGGGGAAGGAGCGGGCGGGGTTCGTCCAGTGCCAGGACTGGGCGTAGGTGAGGAAGTCGACGGAGGCGGTGGCCAGGGGCAGTGCGTCGCCGTCACCCCGGACGACCGGGGTGACGGGGAGGGAGCGGCGGAACTGGGACGCCATGCCGTCGCCCGGTTCGACCGCGATCACGTCGGCGCCGCGGGCTCGTAGGAGGGCCGTGGCTATGCCCGTGCCTGCGCCCACGTCCGCGATGCGGGCGCCCTTGAGCGGGCGGGCGGCTGTCTGCTCGATCGTGTCGAGGACGGTGGGGGGATAGGAGGGGCGGTTCGCTGCGTACTGGGGTGCGGCGGTGTTGAAGGAGAGGGCGTAGTTGGGGGTCATGGGTACATCGTGGGTGGGGTGGTGCGCCGCCGGGCCGGTTCGGTTGTCGGGTGCGGGTCCGGTGGGGGCCGTTCGCGCAGTTCCCCGCGCCCCTGACAGACGGGGCTGCGCCCCAGCCCGCCACTCGTCCGCGGGCCCGGTGGGGGTGAGCGGCGCAGTTCCCCGCGCCCCTGACAAGCGGGGCTACGCCCCTGCCCGATGCCTGTCTGCGGGTTCGGTGGGGGTTGGCCGCGCCGTTCCTCGGGCCCCTGACACGCGGGGCTGCGCCCCTGCCCGCCACTCGTCCGCGGGCCCGGTGGGGGTTGGCCGCGCAGTTCCCCGCGCCCCCGAAGAGCGGGGCTGCGCCCCGGCTCGACACTCGTCCGCGCGCCCCTGACCGGGCAAAAGCTGGGGCGTAGCCCCGTTTTTAGGGGCGCGGGGAACTGCGCGAACGGGCCCCACCGGGGCCGCAGACGGGCGTGGTCCTAGTTGCGGTTGTTGGGGGATGTCGTTTCGTACTCCGTGCGGTGGAGGGTTTCGCCCGGGGCTTCCGTCAGGGAGCGGAAGAAGTACGCGGCGAGCGTGCCGACGAAGCCGATCGTCAGCAGACCCCGCAGCGCGGACTGGCTGTCCGGGGCCTGACGTTCCGTATAGCCCGCCCAGGCATGGCGGAACGCCAGAGCGCTGCAGACGGTGAACATCACCACGACCAGGCCGGTGACGAAGCCGCCCACGGCCGCGATCTCCAACCCCTCGTACGCGAACCGCAGGACCAGGCAGCTGACCGCGATCGCGACGAGCGAGCCGACGGTCACGGCCGCACGGCGGAGCGCGTAACCGCCGTCGTGGTCCACCCAGGTCAGCCCGAAGAAGCGGATCGGTTCGGGACGGGGGCCTGCGCGGCCTGCGGAAGTCGTGCCTGGTTTGTCGCTCACCGCTCGATTATCGCCTCGGCCGGCCGGTCGGCGGGCCGAGGCGGTACTCGGCGGCGAAGGCGTCAGGCGCAGCGCGATGCCACGTACCCGTCGCTCCCCGTGTGCACGTACGCGTCGGACACGTACTCCCCGACCTCGATGTTGTCCCAGATCTTCGTCGTCCCGTAGGGGCCGCTGATCGTCTCCCCCGGGCGCTGGCAGAAGATCGGGACCCTGGAGCCCGGCGCCAGCGTGCGGATCAGGCGGTACTGGGTGCCGGGGCCGCTGCGGACGTTCAGGGTGTAGCCGGGTGCGATGGAGTAGAGCGTCTGTGCGGCGACCGCCGCCGCTGCCTCGGCGCCGGCCGACGCGCTCGCGGTCACCGCGGCCCCGTCGGCCACTTCTGCGGCTTCGGCAGCTTCGGCCACCTCTGCCGTTTCGACCGCTTCGGCTTCTCTGACCTCTTCAACAGCCATGTGTGTCTCCCCGTTGGATGTGGTGCACGCGTTGTCTCGAATGTGGTGTCTCGAAACGCTGTCTTTGTTTTGGCACGCGGAGGCTAGCAAGCCGCGTGGGACTCGCACGAACCATCGACTAGGCTCCGTGCGTCGCGCGTGCGTACGCAATTCACGGGGGTGGACGATGCCGCCAAGACGCATCGCCGGATCGGATGCCGAAGCGGAACTTCCCGAGTACGCAGGGCAGTACCGCCTTGAGTCACGTCTCGGCTCCGGTGGCATGGGCGTGGTCCATCTGGCCCGCTCGACGTCGGGGCTGCGGCTCGCGGTGAAGGTCATCAACGTCGAGTTCGCCAGGGACCCCGAGTTCAGGGGGCGTTTCAAGCAGGAGGTGGCGGCCGCACGGCGGGTCAGCGGTGCGTTCACCGCGCCGGTGGTGGACGCCGACCCCGAGGCGGACCGGCCCTGGATGGCCACCCTGTTCATCCCGGGGCCGACGCTCGCGGAGCATGTGAAGCGGAACGGTTCGCTGTCGTCCGCGCAGTTGCGTCAGGTGATGGCCGGGCTCGCCGAGGCGCTGCGCGACATCCACCGTGCCGGTGTGGTGCACCGCGACCTCAAGCCCAGCAACGTCCTGCTCGCCGAGGACGGTCCCAAGGTCATCGACTTCGGTATCTCGCGGCCGTCGGACAGCGAACTGCGCACGGAGACGGGCAAATTGATCGGCACTCCGCCCTTCATGGCCCCCGAGCAGTTCCGCCGCCCGCGCGAGGTGGGACCGGCCGCCGACATCTTCGCGCTCGGGTCCGTGCTGGTGCACGCCGCGACCGGGCGTGGCCCCTTCGACTCCGACAGCCCCTATGTCGTGGCCTACCAGGTCGTGCATGACGAACCCGACCTGACGGACGTACCCGACGACCTGGCTCCGCTGATCGCCCGCTGCCTCGCCAAGGAACCCGACGAACGGCCCACACCCGACGAGTTGATGGCCGAGCTCCGGCATGTCTCGTCCCTCTACGACACGCAGTTGTTCATACCGGCGCAGCGCGCGGCGGAGGCGGCGGATCCGTCGGCGGGAGCACCGACGGGATCGGCGGGAGCCGTGGCCGACTCGCGCGACCGTACGACTCACGTGCGCGGCAAGCGGCGTACGCCCGCGGGGTCCGACGGCGATGCCGGCTCCCACGACTCGGAATCAGACGCAGGTGCAGGCGCAGGCGCAGATGCGGATGTAGTTGCGGATGCGGGTGCTCGTGCGGGTTCTTCCTCCGTGCGTTCGCGGCGCCGGGGGCTGCTCACCGTCGCGCTCGGTGGCGTGGCCGTGCTCGCGGTCGGCGGTGCGTTGCTGGCCGGGCTGCCGGGCGACGACGGTTCCGGACGGCGGCCGGGCTCAGGATCGGGTGGCGCACGCGGGTCCGCCGGTGAGGCGTTCCGGCCGTGGGTCACGAAGGTGGGCACGGGCGGGGAGGGCATGGCCAAGTGCGCGTACGGCGGTGGAGCCCTGCTCTGTGCCGGTCCCGGTGTGCTCGCCGGCGCCCTCGGCCCGCGCGACGGAAAGGTGCGGTGGACGCGCTCGGCGAAGAGCGGGGAGGACGGTTCGGTCTCCGCGCCCGTCCTGTCCGGGGGCCTGGTGCACACGGTCACCGCGGCCGGCGGGCAGCTGGTCGCACTCGATCCGGACACGGGCAGGACCCGCTGGAAGCTGGACACCTCGGTGTACGGGGGCGGTGCGCGGTACGCGGGCGACACCGTTCTGCTGACCTCGGGCGACGGCACGGTCACCGGCATCGACGGGAGGACCGGGAAGCGGCTCTGGCAGGGCCGCCCGGCCGGCGGGGCCCAGCCGGCCTTCGCGTACTTCGGCGGCGAACTCGCGTACGCGACGACGCTGACGTCGGACGGTACGGGCACGCAGGTGATCGCGGTGGACCCGCGGACCGGGGACGTGCGCTGGCGGCACCGCCTCGACGGGCTGCTCACTCCGGTCGGCACCCGGAAGGGCACTCTCTGGCTCACCGCCGAGAACGCGTCCCAGGAGACCCGGAGCATCGTCGGCTACACGCCGGGCGGTGCGTCCGGCCGTGCATCAGGCAGCGCATCCGGGAGTGCGTCGGACGGGGACAAGGAGCAGCGGATCGCGCTCGACCTCCCGCTGCCGTCCGCCACGGCCGCCCTGCACGGCGACGCGGTCTATTTACTGGCCGCGGGAGGTGCGCTGGTGGCCGTCGACATCGAGGCCGGCAAGCAGCGCTGGCATCGTGAGACCTCGGTCAGCAGGGCCTCGGCGCCCACCGCCGACGACCGGTACGTGTACGTCAGCGCCCCCGACGGCCGGCTGCTCGCGGCCGACGTCCGCACCGGCAAGCTCGTGGGCCAGACGCCCACGCGGCTCGGCGAGGACGGCGAACGGGTCGTGGCCGAGGTGCTGCCGCCCATGGTCGTGGGCGACCGGGTCTACGCGAGCGCGCCCGACGGCAGTGTCTTCGGCGTGGACGCCCGCGAGCCCGCCGACTGGTGAGTCCCAGGGACGAGGAACCAGCCCGGTGAACGGCGAACCCGCCCGGTCATGAGGACCGGGCGGGTTCGGGTGCGTCCGGAGACGGAGAACCAGAGACGGCGTCGGACAGGCCCTAGCCGAGCAGCGTGACGTCCCGGACGGCGCCCCTGTCCGCGCTGGTCGCCATCGCGGCGTACGCGCGCAGGGCGGCCGAGACCTTGCGCTCACGGGCGACCGGGGCGTACACGCCCTTGAGGGCCTCGCGGCGCTCGGCCAACTCCTCGTCGGGGACCAGGAGTTCGATGCTGCGGTTCGGGATGTCGATGCGGATGCGGTCGCCGTCGCGGACGAGGGCGATCGTGCCGCCGGACGCCGCCTCGGGCGAGGCGTGGCCGATGGACAGGCCCGAGGTGCCGCCGGAGAAGCGGCCGTCGGTGATCAGGGCGCAGGTCTTGCCGAGGCCGCGGCCCTTCAGGAACGACGTCGGGTAGAGCATCTCCTGCATGCCGGGGCCGCCCTTGGGACCCTCGTAGCGGATGACGACGACGTCGCCGTGCGTGATCTCCTTCTTGAGGATCTTGTCGACGGCCTCCTCCTGCGACTCGCAGACGACCGCCGGGCCCTCGAAGGTCCAGATCGACTCGTCCACGCCGGCCGTCTTCACGACGCAGCCGTCGACGGCGAGGTTGCCCTTGAGGACCGCGAGGCCGCCGTCCTTGGAGTACGCGTGCTCGGCGGAGCGGATGCAGCCGCCCTCCGCGTCCTCGTCGAGGGCCGCCCACCGCTCGGACTGGGAGAAGGCCGTGGACGAGCGGACGCCGCCGGGCGCCGCGAACCACAGTTCCAGTGCCTCCGGGGAGGGGGAGCCGCCGCGGACGTCCCAGGTCTTGAGCCAGTCCGCGAGGGACGGGCTGTGCACCGAGTGGACGTCCTCGTTCAGGAGGCCGGCGCGGTGGAGTTCGCCGAGCAGGGCGGGGATGCCGCCGGCCCGGTGCACGTCCTCCATGTAGTACGTGCGGTCCTTCGCCACGTTCGGGGCGACCTTGGCGAGGCACGGCACGCGGCGCGAGACCGCGTTGATCTCGTCCAGGCCGAACGGGACGCCCGCCTCCTCGGCGGCGGCCAGCAGGTGCAGGATCGTGTTGGTCGAGCCGCCCATGGCGATGTCGAGGGCCATGGCGTTCTCGAAGGCGGCCATGGTGGCGACGTTGCGGGGCAGGACCGACTCGTCGTCCTGCTCGTAGTAGCGCCGGGTGACGTCCATGACCGTGCGCGCCGCGTCCTCGTACAGGCCCTTGCGGGCCGTGTGCGTGGCGAGGACCGAGCCGTTGCCGGGGAGGGAGAGGCCGATGGCCTCGGTCAGGCAGTTCATGGAGTTGGCCGTGAACATGCCGGAACACGAGCCGCAGGTCGGACAGGCGTTCTCCTCGATACGGAGGATGTCCTCGTCCGAGATCTTGTCGTTCACGGCGTCGGAGATCGCGTCGACCAGGTCGAGCGTACGGACCGAGCCGTCGACCAGCGTGGCGCGGCCGGACTCCATGGGGCCGCCGGAGACGAAGACCGTCGGGATGTTGAGGCGCAGGGCCGCCATCAGCATGCCGGGCGTGATCTTGTCGCAGTTCGAGATGCAGATCAGGGCGTCGGCGCAGTGGGCCTCGACCATGTACTCCACGCTGTCCGCGATCAGGTCGCGGGAGGGGAGGCTGTAGAGCATGCCTCCGTGGCCCATCGCGATGCCGTCGTCGACGGCGATCGTGTTGAACTCGCGCGGGATGCCTCCGGCGGCGGTGATGGCCTCGCTCACGATGCGGCCGACCGGCTGGAGGTGGGTGTGGCCGGGCACGAACTCCGTGAAGGAGTTGGCGACCGCGATGATCGGCTTGCGGCCGATGTCCGCGCCCGGTACACCGGAGGCGCGCATAAGGGCGCGGGCGCCCGCCATGTTGCGTCCGTGGGTGACTGTGCGGGACCTCAGCTCGGGCATGGCCGGTCGCTCCTTCGGAGAGTGTTGACTGCTGTCGAGCGTACGCCCGGTATCCAGGGTTTGGACGTGGTGTCCGGTATGCGGGATTGCTGTCTCGGGTTTTGAGGGTGGGGCGGCATGTGTGCGGGACTCTGAGCGGGTGGGGCGGGTGGGGTGCTTGGGGTCGGGTGTCGGGTGCCGGCCGTTGGGGGCTGGGCGCGCAGTTCCCCGCGCCCCTCGGAGCGGGGCTGCGCCCCTGCTCAGGGGGCTGTCAGGTGGGACTGGATCACTGGGGCGACCCGGTTGATGATCTGTTCCGGGTCCGCCGAGGCCAGCGGCTCGACCTTGATCACGTAACGCAGCATCGCGATGCCCACGAGTTGCGCGGCGGCCAGTTCCGCGCGCAGTTCGGCGTCCGGGAGGTCCAGCTGGAGGGCGACGCGGCGCAGCAGCTGGGTGGAGATCAGCCGGCGGAAGACGCCGGCCGCGGTCTCGTTGTTCACCGCCGAGCGGACGATGGCGAGGAGGGCCTTGCGGGTGGCCGGGTTCTCCCAGACGCCGAAGAAGAAGCGGGCCAGCCGTTCGCCCACGCCGTCGAGGGGGCCCTCCCCGACCGAGCCGGGCGCGCTCAGCAGGGGGCCGATGGCGACCTCGATGGACGCCTCGAAAACCTGCTCCTTCGTACCGAAGTAGTGATGTACGAGTGCCGAGTCCACGTCCGCCGCCTTCGCGATGGCACGCATGGAGGTCTTCTCGAAGCCCCGTTCCGCGAACTCCTCGCGGGCCGCCGACAGGATGCGGTCGCGGGCCGCGGGGATGTCCTGCGAGTCCGTACGGGAGGGGCGTCCCCGGCGGCGCGGGGTGGCGGCGGTCATGTTCGCGGGACCCGGACCGCCGAGGCCAGGTGGAGGCGGGTGAAGGCGAGGGCTTCCGCGAGATCGGCCTCGCGCTCGGCGCTCGACATGGCGCGGCGGGTGTTGACCTCGATGACGACGTGGCCGTCGTAGCCGGACAGGGCCAGCCGTTCGAGCAGTTCGGCGCAGGGCTGGGTGCCGCGGCCGGGGACCAGGTGCTCGTCCTTGATGGAGCCGCTGCCGTCGGCGAGGTGGACGTGACCAAGACGGTCGCTCATGCGGTCGATCATCTGGAGCGCGTCCGTGCGGGCCGTCGCGGTGTGGCTCAGATCGATCGTGAAGTGCCGGTAGTCGTCCTTCGTCACGTCCCAGTCGGGTGCGTACGCGAGCATCTCGCGATCGCGGTAGCGCCAGGGGTACATGTTTTCGACGGCGAATCGTACGTCCGTCTCATTGGCCATCTGCCAGATTCCGGTGACGAAGTCACGGGAGTACTGGCGCTGCCAGCGGAACGGGGGGTGTACGACGACCGTGCTCGCGCCGAGCTTCTCGGCTGCCGCCCGGGCGCGCTGGAGTTTGATCCACGGGTCGGTGGACCAGACGCGCTGGGTGATGAGCAGGCACGGGGCGTGTACGGCGAGGATCGGCATCCGGTGGTAGTCGCTGAGGCGGCGCAGGGCTTCGATGTCCTGGCTGACCGGGTCGGTCCACACCATGACCTCTACGCCGTCGTAGCCGAGGCGTGCGGCGATCTCGAAGGCCGTCGCTGTCGACTCCGGATAGACGGAGGCCGTGGACAGGGCGACCTTCGCATCCGGGATGCGCACGACTGGTTCTGCCACGGGGACAGGTTACGGGGTGGGTTCGCCGGGTGTGGCGGGGTGGGGTTGTTTGGCCGGGGGCCGACCCCTCCCGGGGGGGGTGGGCAGGTTCGGTGCGTGGGCTTGGGCTTGGGCTTGGTGGGTGGGTGCGGGTCCGGTGGGGGCTTGTCGCGCAGTTCCCCGCGCCCCTTAGGGGGTGGGGGTGGGGCTGTGTGTCGGCTGACCGTTGGCGGTGGTTGCTCGCGCCGTTCCCCGCGCCCCTCAGGGGGTGGGGGTGCGGCTGCGTGGTGTCTGACCGTTGGCGGTGGTTGCTCGCGCCGTTCCCCGCGCCCCCTCGGGGTCGTCCCCTCGGGGCGGACTTGTGGGGGCTTGGAGGGTTACTGGGGGGTCATCTGGTCCAGGGTTCGGAGGATTACTCCCTCTCGGAGTGCCCAGGGGCAGATATCTACGGTTTCCACTCCGAAGAGGTCCATCGCGCCCTCCGCCACCACCGCACCGGCGAGGAGCTGGGCGGCGCGGCCCTCGGAGACTCCGGGGAGTTCCGCGCGTTCGGCGGTCGTCATGGAGGCCAGGCGCGGGACCCAGTCCTCCAGGGACCGGCGCTTGAGCTCGCGCTGGACGTACAGGCCGTCGACCGAGCGGGCGGCACCCGCGAGCCGGGCGAGCTGCTTGAAGGTCTTGGAGGTGGCGACCACGTGGTCCGGAGCGCCGAACCGGCTGAACTCCCCGACCGTACGGGCGATCTGGGCCCGCACATGGCGGCGCAGGGCCCTTATGTCCGCCGGGTCCGCCGGGTCGGTCGGCAGCCAGCCCGCGGTGAGTCGGCCCGCGCCCAGCGGCAGCGAGGCAGCCGCGTCGGGCTCCTCGTCGATGCCGTACGCGATCTCCAGCGAACCGCCGCCGATGTCCAGGACGAGCAGTTTCCCGGCCGACCAGCCGAACCAGCGGCGGGCGGCGAGGAAGGTGAGCCGGGCCTCCTCCGCGCCGGTGAGGACCTGGAGCTCCACACCGGTCTCCTCGCGCACCCGGGCCAGCACCTCGTCGGCGTTGCTGGCCTCCCGCACCGCGGAGGTCGCGAACGGCAGCAGATCCTCGACGCCCTTGTCCTCGGCGGCCTCCAGCGCCTCCTGGATGACGGCGATCAGTTTGTCGACGCCCACGGAGTCGATCGCGCCGCTGTCGTCCAGAAGTTGGGCGAGCCGTAGCTCCGCCTTGTGCGAATGCGCGGGCAGCGGGCGCGCGCCGGGGTGTGCATCCACCACCAGCAGGTGCACCGTGTTCGAACCCACGTCCAGGACACCGAGTCTCATGTACGGCACGCTACTGCGCCCGGGCCCCTCGGCCGTCCCCAGAGTGGTCGTGAGCGACTTACTCTGGTCTGGTGCCAAAGACGAAAAAGGCGAAGAGCGACAAATCGGCCAAGGATTCCGCCGCAGGGCCCGCGAAGGACGAGCTTCGGGTGAAGCCGTCCAAGCCCGGAAAGCTTCCGAAAGCCCCGAAGGGCGACGAGAAGGGGCTCGACTTCGCACGTGCGTGGGTGGAGTTCCCCGATCCGGCCGACGACGAGCAGATCTTCCGCTGCGATCTGACATGGCTGACCTCTCGCTGGAACTGCATCTTCGGGAGCGGCTGCCAGGGGATCCAGGCGGGCCGCGCGGACGACGGATGCTGCACGCTGGGTGCCCACTTCTCGGACGAGGACGACGAGAAGCGCGTGGCCGGTCACGTGGCGAGGCTCACGCCGGACATCTGGCAGCACCACGACGTGGGGACCGCGACCGGCTGGGTCTCGCAGGACGAGGACGGGGACCGGCAGACGCGCCCGTACGAGGGGTCCTGCATCTTCCAGAACCGCCCCGGTTTCGCCGGCGGGATGGGCTGTTCGCTGCACATCCTGGCCGTCAAGGAGGGCCGGGAGCCCCTGGAGACCAAGCCGGACGTCTGCTGGCAGCTGCCGGTCCGGCGGACGTACGAGTGGATCGACCGGCCCGACGACACGCGGGTGCTGCAGGTCTCGATCGGCGAGTACGACCGCCGCGGGTGGGGTCCTGGCGGGCACGACCTGCACTGGTGGTGCACGTCGGCGACGTCCGCCCATGGCGCGGGCGACCCGGTCTACGTCTCGTACCGCCCGGAACTGATCGAACTGATGGGCAAGTCGGGCTACGACCAGCTGGTGAACCTCTGCGAGGAACGCCTGGCCTCCCAACTCCCCCTCCTGGCCCCCCACCCGGCGGACCCACCCCACCACGGATAGGGGCCGCCCCCCGGCCCCGTAAGGGGCGCGGGGAACTGCGCGACCAGCCACGACGCTCCCGCAGCCGACCTCCGACCCGCGGGAGCGTGTCAACTCCCCGATGGGCTCGGCTCACCACTGCCACCGGGCCCACCGGACGTCGGCTCACCCTCTCCGGGGGAGCCCGGCGGAGGCTCCGGCTCCGGATCCGACGGCCCCGGCCCGGACGGCGAAGGCTCCGGACCGGGATCGGACGGCCCCGGATCGGACGGCGAAGGCCCGGACGGCGTCGGCTCGGGCCCGGGATCCGAGGGCCCGGGGCCAGGTCCGGGCCCAGGCCCAGGCCCCGACGGCCCTGGCCCACTCGGCGAAGGCGAATCCGGCCGGGGCCCCGGCCCCGCCGTCCCGTACCCGCCGATCGTGACCACCGCCCCCGCAGGCCCGACCGCCACCCGCGCGCTCCACGCCCCATTGGGCTCCCGCAGATGATCGACGTACACCTTGATCGTCAGGGACTCCCCCGGTTCCAGCGTCCCGGACGACTGGCTCAGGTAGAGCCAGGACGCTCCGGCCTGCGCGGACCAGCGGACCGCCGAATCGGCGGTCGCCGTGAGGGTGATGAGTGTCGTGCCACCGTCGGAACGGGCCGCCACGGAGAGCCCGCTCCGCTGCCCCGGGGCGACGCTGACGACCTCCACGGAGACGTCGGACGAGCCGCTGCGCGGGGTGAAGCGGGAGCCGGGCCGTGTCCTGGCGTTGCCCGCGTTCTCGTAGCCGGACGCCTCGCCGCCGAGTTCCTCGGAGCCCTGCGCCTCGTTCGCGGTGACCGGCCGGCCGTCGGAGCCCTCGCCGATGAGGGGTGCCCCCCGGTAGGCCGCCCACAGGGCGAGGACGGGGGCCGCCACGACGGTGGCGACGACCGTGGTCGTGACGGCACGCGCGCGCAGCCGGTCGCGACGGGCCGCGTGGTCCTTGGGGTCCATCGGAAAACCGCGCCGGTCGAAGCGCGGACCGGCGCCCCGCGCGCGCGGGAGGCGCGTCATCGCCTTGTGGAGGGCCGCGCGCGGGGCTTCGAGCACGGGCAGCGCGGCGGGGGTGACGCTGGTGCCCGGCCAGGAGCCGGGGCCCGCGCGCTCGGCGGTCCGGCGGCAGCGCGGGCAGTCGTCGACGTGCCGGACCAGTTCGCGGCGCAGGGCCGCGCTGAGGACGAGGTGGTTGTCGCCGGTGAGCCGGGTCACGCCCGGACAGGTACCGGTCTCGACGACGGCCAGGGCCGCGCGCGTGCGCTCGACCTCGCAGGCGCCCGCCGCGAGGAGTTCCCGGGCGGCCACCGGGTCGGTGCCGAGGACGGCGGCGACCTCGTGGGCGGCGAGCTGGTGGCGCACGGCGAGTTCGAGCGCCTCGCGCTGCTCGGGCGTCGTACCGGCGGCCTCCGGCCAGGCCAGCAGGGCGAGTTCGCGACGGCGCCGGTCCTTCTCGGCGTCGGCGAGAAGTTCGGCGTTCCGGTCGCCGCCCCGCTCGCCGCCTCGCTCGCCATCCCGTTCACCGACGTGGGCGGCGGCTCGTTCAGCAATGTGGGCGGCGGCTCGGGCGTCCGCGGAGCGGGCCTCCGGATGCGAGCCTCCGGTGCCGCCCTCGGACCGGCCCGACGCAGGGGCGCCGGCGCCATGACGCTTCTGCCTGGCCTCGGCGAGCTTGCGCAGACAGGACCAGCGGGCGAGCGCGTACAGCCAGGCCCTGCGGTCGTCGGGCGTCTCGCGGCCTCGATGGCCGCGGCGCTCGGCGAGGGCGAGGACGTCTCCCAGGGCGGCGGTCGCCGTGTCGTGGTCGCAGAGCACGGACAGGCAGTAGGTGAACAGGCCGTCCAGGTAGGGCTCGTAACGGGTCGGCGGGCACTGCGCCACCGTGCGCGCCGCGGCCCGGTCGCGCGCCTCGCGGTGCGCCCGGTGTGCGCCGGTGGTGCGGGTCGAGGTCTCGGGACTGCTGCTCATCACCCGTGCGACCGTAGGTGCCTTGTGGTGGGCCCTTCTCCCTGCTTGAGCACATTTAATCCATACGGGTGAAACGATCCCTCAAATGAGGGCAGCGGTCCGGTATTCCGTGTCGTGTCCCTGCCGCACCCACACGGAAAAGCGGCCGGTTTGCGCAGGCTGTCCCGTTATCGGTACCGCCCATCGAACAGGCCGTCACGGCTCTGTCAGTGGCGGCGGTTACGGTTCGTGTCATGGCTGCCCGTACGAAGACCGCGAAGGACCGGCCGTCCTACCGCTGCACCGAGTGCGGCTGGCAGACGGCCAAGTGGCTCGGCCGCTGCTCCGAGTGCCAGGCCTGGGGGACGGTCGAGGAGTACGGCGCGCCCGCGGTGCGTACGACGGCTCCCGGCCGCGTCACCACGAACGCGCTGCCCATCGGCCAGGTCGACGGCCGCCAGGCGACCGCCCGCTCGACCGGCGTGCCCGAGCTGGACCGCGTGCTCGGCGGCGGACTCGTACCGGGCGCGGTGGTGCTCGTCGCGGGCGAGCCGGGCGTCGGCAAGTCCACGCTGCTGCTGGACGTGGCGGCCAAGGCGGCGAGCGACGAACACCGCACGCTCTACATCACGGGTGAGGAGTCGGCGAGCCAGGTCCGGCTGCGCGCCGACCGCATCAAGGCGATCGACGACAACCTGTTCCTGGCGGCGGAGACCGACCTGTCGGCGGTCCTCGGCCACCTGGACGCGGTGAAGCCGTCCCTGCTCATCGTCGACTCCGTACAGACGGTGGCCTCTCCGGAGATCGACGGCGCCCCCGGGGGCATGTCCCAGGTCCGCGAGGTGGCCGGGGCCCTGATCCGCGCCTCCAAGGAACGCGGCATGGCCACCCTCCTCGTCGGCCACGTCACCAAGGACGGCGCCATCGCGGGACCACGTCTTCTGGAGCACCTGGTGGACGTCGTCCTGAGCTTCGAGGGCGACCGGCACGCGCGACTGCGTCTCGTACGAGGCGTCAAGAACCGGTACGGGACCACGGACGAGGTCGGCTGCTTCGAACTGCACGACGAGGGGATCACCGGGCTCACCGACCCCTCCGGTCTCTTCCTCACCCGTCGGGCCGAACCCGTCCCCGGCACCTGCCTGACCGTCACCCTCGAAGGCCGCCGCCCGCTGGTGGCCGAGGTGCAGGCGCTCACCGTGGACACCCAGATCCCCACTCCGCGGCGTACGACGTCCGGTCTGGAGACCTCCCGCGTCCAGATGATGCTCGCCGTCCTGGAGCAGCGCGGCCGGATCAGCGCCCTCGGGAAGCGGGACATCTACACCGCGACGGTCGGTGGCGTGAAACTGTCCGAGCCCGCCGCGGACCTCGCGATCGCGCTCGCGCTGGCCAGTGCGGCGAGCGACACCCCGCTCCCGCAGAACCTCGTCGCGATCGGTGAGGTGGGGCTCGCGGGCGAGGTCAGACGGGTCACGGGGGTCCAGCGCAGACTCGCCGAAGCACACCGTCTGGGCTTCACCCACGCCCTTGTTCCGAGCGACCCCGGCAAGATCCCTGCCGGTATGAAGGTCCTGGAAGTCGCCGACATGGGGGACGCGCTCCGGGTCCTCCCGAGGTCGCGTCGGCGAGACGCCCCACGGGACGAGGAAGAGCGCCGGTAGACTTTGCCCAGGTCTCGCCCGTCCGTACGAACCGAGGGCGCCCTCAAAAAGCCTGCGACCGGAGGAGTGCAGTGGCAGCCAACGACCGGGCAGCAGTTCCCGGCAAGTCCGGCGGGAGTTCCGGCACCGATGGCCTGATGCGCACGGCTCTCAGCGCTGTGGCACCCGGCACCGGGCTGCGCGACGGCCTGGAGCGCATCCTCCGCGGCAACACCGGCGGGCTCATCGTGCTCGGCTGGGACAAGACCGTCGAGGCGATGTGCAGCGGCGGATTCGTGCTGGACGTCGAGTTCACCGCGACGCGGCTGCGCGAGCTGTGCAAGCTCGACGGCGGCATCGTGCTGGACAAGGACATCACCAAAATCCTGCGGGCCGGCGTGCAGCTGGTCCCCGACCCGACCATTCCCACCGAGGAGACGGGCACGCGGCACCGCACCGCGGACCGGGTGAGCAAGCAGGTCGGCTTCCCCGTCGTCTCCGTCTCCCAGTCCATGCGCCTGATCGCGCTGTACGTGGACGGGCAGCGGCGGGTCCTGGAGGACTCGGCCGCGATCCTGTCCCGCGCGAACCAGGCGCTGGCCACGCTGGAGCGGTACAAGCTGCGGCTCGACGAGGTCGCGGGCACGCTGTCCGCGCTGGAGATCGAGGACCTGGTCACCGTCCGGGACGTGTCCGCGGTGGCCCAGCGCCTGGAGATGGTGCGCCGGATCGCCACGGAGATCGCCGAGTACGTGGTGGAGCTGGGCACGGACGGGCGACTGCTCTCCCTCCAGCTGGACGAACTGATCGCCGGGGTCGAACCCGAGCGGGAACTCGTCGTACGGGACTATGTGCCCGAGCCGACGGCCAAGCGGTCCCGCACGGTGGACGAGGCGCTGTTCGAGCTGAACGCGCTGAGCCATGCCGAGCTGCTCGAAATGCCCACCGTGGCGCGGGCGTTGGGATACACCGGGTCGCCCGAGGCGCTCGACTCCGCGGTGTCGCCCCGCGGGTTCCGGCTGCTGGCGAAGGTGCCGCGGCTGCCGGGCGCGATCATCGACCGGCTGGTCGAGCACTTCGGCGGGCTGCAGAAGCTTCTCGCCGCGAGCGTGGACGATCTGCAGACCGTGGACGGGGTCGGGGAGGCGCGGGCGCGGAGCGTGCGGGAGGGGCTTTCGCGGTTGGCGGAGTCTTCGATCCTCGAACGCTACGTGTAGCCGTCCGGCGGTTTGGCGTGGCCCCCTGGCTGGGCCGGGCTCGACTTTCGGGTGCGGCCGGGTGGGGGCCGGTCGCGCCGTTCCCCGCGCCCCTAAAAGCAGGGGCCGGGCTCGGCTTTCGGGTGCGGGCCGGTGGGGGCTGGGCTCGGGTTTTGGGTGCGGCCCGGTCGCGCCGTTCCTCGCGTCCCTGGAGGCGAAAGGCATGGGGGGGGTGGCGAACTGCGTTGCCGCGCGCCCCGCTGTTTTAGGGGCGCGGGGAACTGCGCGGCACGCCCCCACCGGGCCCGCACCCGAATGTCGAGCCCAGCCGATCCGCGCCGCAGGCGCCCGCGCTAGTCCTTCTTCAGGACGAAAGACGTCTGCGACTTCGGCAGGCCCGCCGGCTTCGCTTCGACCAGGTACGTGCCCGGCGCAGCCGAAAGCGCCGGCGGCGTCGCGCACTGCGGCGCACTCGCCTTGCGGTTCCATTCGACCGTGCGGATGACCTGATCGTTCGCCGGGATGCGGAACAGAACACTCGCCGCGCCCGTCGGGCAGTCCGCCGAGGACCAGATCTGGTCGTCACCCTTCGCCTGAGTGATCGTCAGCACCGCGCTTTTCGGACCGAGATCGAGCTTGCAGTCACTGCCCGAGGAATTCTTCGCGATCAGCTCGAAGGTGGGCTTCTCGTCGGGCGTGTACGAGTTGTGGACGCTGCGCAGCGTCAACTTCACCGAGCCGGGCGTGCAGTTGGGGATGCTCGACCCGGCCGGAACCGTGTCGCCCGAGCCACCGCCACCCTCACCGTCGTCCGCGCCGCCACCCCCGGAGCCGGAGCCGGAACCCGAACCGGCCCCGCCCGCGCCGGAATCGCCCGACCCGCCGGAGCCCCCGGACCCGCCGGAGCCGCCCGAGCCCTCGGAACCGCCGTCGCTCGACTCGTCGCGCCCGCCCGGCGCTTGGCTGATCGCGGACTCCGAGTCCGAGGGGCCGGGAGTGATCGACGCGGTGGGGTTCTTGCCGTTGGACCCGTCGGCGTCGTTCTTGCCGCCGCCTCCTCCGTCGGAGGTCACCACCCAGGTGACCAACAGGGCCATCACGGCGAACATGGACGCCAGAATGGCCCTCCGTCGCCAGTAGATGGAGGAGGGAAGCGGCCCGACCGGATTGCGCAGTGATCCCACGGCGCAAACTGTACGAGAGATCGGGGAGTTCACTGGCCTCACCCGCCGTCAACGGCCCCAACTTTTTCCGATCATCAGCCCGGGGGCGGCTTCGAGGCCCCCTGGGGCTGCCCCCGGGGGCAGCTTTCAGGGGCGCGGGGAACTGCGCGACAAGCCCCCACCGCCCCGCACCCAACACACGACGCACCCCCGACCAAACCTCCCCGCACACCCCCGCATGGAAGAATCGCCGTGCCATGACTGCGCCCACGAAACCCACGCCCCCCGCCCAGGCCGACAGCCGCGGGCCCGTCGGCGACGAAACCGCCGGCGACGACCTCCACGCCCCCGTCATCGACTGGTTCGAGGAGCACGCACGCGACCTCCCCTGGCGGCGGCCCGACGCGGGTCCGTGGGGAGTGATGGTCAGCGAGTTCATGCTGCAGCAGACACCGGTGAGCCGCGTGCTCCCGGTGTACGAGCAGTGGATGGCCCGCTGGCCGCGCCCCGCCGATCTCGCCGAGGACGCGCCGGGCGAGGCCGTCCGCGCCTGGGGCCGCCTCGGCTACCCCCGCCGCGCCCTGCGTCTGCACGGCGCCGCGGTCGCCATAACGGAGCGGCACGACGGCGACGTACCCACGGAGCACGCGCAGCTGCTCGCGCTGCCCGGCATCGGCGAGTACACGGCGGCGGCGGTGGCCTCGTTCGCGTACGGACAGCGGCACGCCGTCCTCGACACGAACGTGCGGCGGGTGTTCGCGCGGGCCGTCACCGGCGTCCAGTACCCGCCGAACGCGACGACCGCCGCCGAGCGCAAGCTCGCCCGCACGCTGCTGCCCGACGACGAGCGCACGGCCGCGCTCTGGGCCGCCGCGTCCATGGAGCTCGGCGCGCTCGTCTGCACGGCGAAGAACGAGACGTGCGTACGCTGCCCGATCGCCGCCCTGTGCGCCTGGCGGCTGGCCGGGAAGCCCGCGCACGACGGACCGCCGCGGCGCGGCCAGACCTACGCGGGTACGGACCGGCAGGTGCGCGGCCGGCTGCTCGCCGTACTGCGCGAGGCGGTCACCCCCGTACCCCAGTCGGCTCTCGACCGTGTCTGGGAGGAGCCGGTGCAGCGGGCCCGCGCCCTGGACGGCCTGGTCTCCGACGGACTGGTCGAACCGCTCGCCGGCGGTCTGTACCGGCTCCCGCAGAGCTGACCCACAGGCTTCACCGAGCTCGGTGACAGAGCCGCGGCGGGCAAAACGCCTCGTACCCGCCCCAGTCGGCATCTCGTCTTACCCAGGCCCTACTTCCGTTACACAACCTATGGACAGCCGAGCGCTCGTCGCATGCTCGCTCGGACAACCCCGTGACAACAGCTCCGTAACTTCAGTGCTGTACCGCGGACCAGCGGTACGGCAGGCAACGGACACCCGGCAGCAACCAGGTCGGAACGGGGACGGAGGCGGTTGAAATGGCGCACGGCGAGGTGCTCGAATTCGAAGAGTACGTACGCACCCGGCAGGACGCGCTGCTGCGCAGCGCACGCCGCCTGGTCCCCGACCCCGTCGACGCCCAGGACCTCCTGCAGACCGCGCTGGTGCGGACGTACGGACGCTGGGACGGCATCGCGGACAAGCGCCTCGCCGACGCCTATCTGCGCCGCGTCATGATCAACACGCGTACGGAGTGGTGGCGGGCCCGCAAGCTGGAGGAGGTCCCCACCGAGCAGCTGCCGGACGCGAGCGTGGACGACTCCACCGAGCAGCACGCGGACCGCGCGCTCCTGATGGACATCATGAAGGTGCTCGCTCCCAAGCAGCGCAGCGTCGTCGTGCTGCGACACTGGGAGCAGATGTCCACGGAGGAGACGGCCGCCGCCCTCGGCATGTCGGCCGGCACGGTCAAGAGCACCCTGCACCGGGCGCTGGCCCGGCTCCGCGAGGAGCTGGAGCGCCGGGCGTCCGACGAGAACGACGAGCTCGGCGTACGCGTGCCGGAGCGTGAGGAGCGGGAGCGTTGCGCGGCCTAGACCCTGAGGCTCCGCGGGCCCGTGAGGTCCGGAAGGCGGTGATCACGGCAGCGGCCGTGCTCGCCGCCCTCGGCCTTTCCGTGTCCGCCTGCGGTACGGGCGGCACCGGCGCCCGGGACGAGGGCCCGGCCCTCTCCGACTCGGCCGCCGGAAGCGCCCGGGACGCGGCCCCCTCCGCCTCGCTCCCGGCCCCGGCCCCGGCCACTCCCGACCGGGTGGACGCGGTCCGTATGGTCAGGGCCGACCCCGGGGTCAGTACGGCGGTCAAGCGCGACCTGAAGCCGTGCGTCGGCGACGAGTACCCGGTCGACGTGTCATACGGCAACCTCACCGGCGGTTCCGCAGCGGACGTCGTGATCAACGTGATGACCTGCGGGGACGCGGTCGGCGTCGGCTCGTACGTGTACCGCGAGGACGGCGACGGGTACAAGAACGTCTTCCGCGCCGAGGAGCCCCCGGTGTACGCGGAGATCGACCGCGGCGACCTGGTGATCACCCAGCAGGTGTACGAGAAGGACGACTCGGTGACGTATCCGTCCGGCGAGGAAGTGATCACGTACCACTGGACGGCGACCCGGTTCACCGAGCGGGCCAGGACGCACAACGACTACAGCAAGGTGGTGGGCGGCGAGTCCGCGGCCCCCACCGATCAGTAGCCCCGCACCGCGCCATCGCACAACCACGCAACCGTGCAACCGCACACCGCACAACCGCACAAGCAAGTCGCAATGGACCGACAGACCGAGAAGACGAGAGCACCCGGATGGCAGAGCAGACCCATGTCCTGTTCGTGGAGGACGACGACGTCATCCGCGAGGCCACCCAACTCGCGCTGGAACGCGACGGCTTCGTGGTCACCGCCATGCCCGACGGGCTGTCGGGACTTGAGGCGTTCCGGGCCGACCGGCCCGACATCGCACTCCTCGACGTGATGGTGCCGGGCCTCGACGGGGTGTCGCTGTGCCGCCGGATCCGCGACGAGTCGACCGTCCCCGTGATCATGCTGTCGGCCCGCGCCGACTCCATCGACGTCGTCCTGGGCCTGGAGGCGGGCGCCGACGACTACGTGACCAAGCCCTTCGACGGGGCCGTGCTGGTCGCGCGCATCCGGGCCGTGCTGCGGCGCTTCGGACACGCGAGCGGGCCGCGCGCCACCGACGGCGGCGACGGTGCGTCGGCCGAGCACGGCAGCGGTGTGCTGACCTTCGGCACGGGCTCCGGCTCCGGCGAGCTGGAGATCGACACGGAGGGCATGGAGGTGCGCAGGGGCGGCGCCCCGGTGTCGCTGACGCCCACCGAGATGCGGCTGCTCCTGGAGTTCTCGTCGTCACCCGGTACGGTCCTGTCGCGCGACAAGCTGCTGGAGCGGGTGTGGGACTACGGCTGGGGCGGGGACACCCGCGTCGTCGACGTCCATGTGCAGCGGCTGCGTACGAAGATCGGCCAGGACCGGATCGAGACGGTCCGCGGCTTCGGCTACAAGTTGAAGGCCTGAGCGGAGCGGACGATGCGGGGGACGAGCGGCAACCCGGCCGACGGGCAGGGCGAGTTCGGCGAGGACGGTCACGAGCACGGGCACGGGCACGGGCACGGGCATGATGGGCGGGGCGTGGACGCAGAAGTGCACAGGCGGGCAGGTGCGGCCGGGCGGCGCGAGAGACTCGGGCGCCTGATGCCGCGTACGGGGATCCGCTGGAAGCTGAGCGCCGCCATCGCGGCGGTCGGAGCGCTGGTCGCCGTCGCGCTGAGCCTGGTCGTGCACAACGCCGCCCGGGTCTCCATGCTCGACAACGCGCGCGACCTCGCCGACGAACGCGTCCAGATCGCGCAGCGGAACTACGAGGCCTCCGGGCGGCCGAACTTCCCCGGCGTCCGGATCGACGACCCCGCCCTGCCGAAGGACCTGCTGGCGAAGGCGACGGCCGGACGACGGGCGACCTATGTGACGGAGCACTCCGACGGCGTGCCCGACATCTGGGCGGCCGTACCGCTCAAGGACGGCCGCATCCTGTCCCTGCACACGAACTTCACCGACCGCAGCACGACCGTCCTCAAGGATCTCGACGAGGCCCTGCTCATCGGTTCGATCGCGGTCGTCTTCGGCGGCTGCGCGCTCGGCGTCCTCATCGGCGGCCAGCTCTCACGGCGGCTGCGCAAGGCGGCCACGGCGGCCCGGCGGGTCGCGCAGGGCGAACCGGACGTGCGCGTACGGGACTCCATCGGCGGGGTCGTACGCGACGAGACCGACGACCTCGCGCGGGCCGTGGACGCGATGGCGGACGCGTTGCAGCAGCGCATCGAGGCGGAACGGCGGGTGACCGCGGACATCGCGCACGAGCTGCGCACCCCGGTGACCGGACTGCTCACCGCGGCGGAACTCCTGCCGCCGGGACGCCCCACCGAGCTCGTACGGGACCGGGCGCAGGCCATGCGGCAACTGGTCGAGGACGTGCTGGAGGTGGCCCGGCTGGACAGCGCGTCCGAGCGAGCCGAGTTGCAGGACATCCTGCTGGGCGAGTTCGTGACCCGGCGGGTGATCGCGCGGGACCCGGAGATCCTTGTCCGCGTGGTCCACGAGTCGGCGGTGACGACCGACCCGCGCCGCCTGGAACGGGTCCTCATCAACCTGCTGGTCAACGCCGCCAAGCACGGCAAGCCGCCCATCGAGGTCACCGTCGAGGGCCGGGTCATCCGGGTCCGCGACCACGGGCCCGGCTTCCCCGACGCGCTCCTGGCCGACGGCCCCAGCCGATTCCGCACCGGCAGCAGCGACCGGGCGGGGCACGGGCACGGGCTCGGGCTCACGATCGCGGCCGGGCAGGCGCGGGTGCTGGGGGCGCGGCTCACGTTTCGCAACGTGCGGGCGGTGGGGGCGCCTGAGGGGGTGCCGGCGGAGGGGGCGGTCGCGGTGCTCTGGCTCCCGGAACACGCCCCGACGAACACGGGCAGCTACCCCATGCTGCCGGAGTGACCTTCCCGGGGGCTGCCGCCGCCCGTCCCCCTCTTTGTCCTCAAACGCCGGACGGGCTGAGAGACGGGATCGGCCTTCGTCTGCGGGCCGGTGGGGGCCGGCCGCGCTTGCACCGCTGACGCGCTTGTCCTCAAACGCCGGACGGGCTCAGGGGTGTCCGGCCTCGGCTGCGGCCCGGTGGGGGCCGGCCGCGCAGTTCCCCGCGCCCCTGAAAATGGGGCTGCGCCCCGATTTTCAGGCCGGCCGCGCGCCTTGGCATCCAGCCTCTGCCCACCCTCCGCTCCTACCCAGCCCCTCCAGCACCCACCCCCCAGCCCCTCCGGCGTTTGAGGAACGGGGGTTCGGGGGCGGAGCCCCTGAGTTTGTGACGGGAACGGGTAGGGGCGGCGGGGGCGAAGGAAAAGGCCCCCAGCCCCGGACACCGTCCGGAACCAGGGGCCGTCAGGCCGGCGTCGAGTCCCCAGGACTCAGACCGTCTCCACAGACTTCTCCCCGCCGGAGGCACCCGCACCGGCCCCCCGAAGCGGCACCTCCTTCACGAACACGGCCCCCACCAGCGCGACCACCGCGATGACCGCCCCGAGGAGGAACGCGGAATGCGTCCCGGACGCGACAGCGTGCTGGTACGCCTCCCGCGCGGCCACCGGCAGCTTCGCCAGGCTCGCCGCGTCCAGCTGCGCGGACTGCTCGGTCACCTTGGACCCGAGCGCCCCGGCCCGCTCGGCCATCACGTCCTGGACGCGGTGGTTGAAGAGCGCGCCCATGATGGCGACGCCGAAGGACGAGCCGAGCGTGCGGAACAGCGTGGTGCTGGACGACGCGACGCCCATGTCCTTCATCTCGACGCTGTTCTGCGACACGAGCATGGTGATCTGCATCAGACAGCCCATGCCCGCACCGACCACGGCCATGTACACACCGGACGTCAGCCGCGACGTGTCGGTGTCCATGAGCGACAGCAGGTAGAGGCCGACCACCATCAGCGCACTGCCGACGATCGGGAAGGCCTTGTACCGCCCGGTGCTGGTGGTCACCCGTCCGGCGACCATCGAGGTCACGAGCATCGCGCCGAGCATGGGCAGGAGCAGCAGTCCGGAGTTGGTCGCGGACGCGCCCTGGACCGACTGCTGGTACAGCGGCAGGAACAGCACGGCGCCGAACATCACGAACCCGGCGACGAATCCGACGACGGACATCAGCGTGAAGTTGCGGCTGCGGAAGATGTGCAGCGGCATGATCGGCGCGGCGGCCTTGGTCTGCACGAACAGGAAGCCGATGAGCGCGGCGACCCCGATGCCGATCAGTTCCATGATCCGCGCGGAGTCCCAGGCGTACTCGGTCCCGCCCCAGGTGGTGACGAGCACGATCGAGGTGATGCCCACGGTGAGCAGCCCGGCGCCCAGGTAGTCGATGCGCGCGTCCACCCGCTTCTTGGGCAGATGCAGTACGGCGCTGATGGCGATCAGGGCTATGACGCCGAGCGGCAGGTTGATGTAGAAGGACCAGCGCCAGCCCCAGTTGTCGGTGATGGTGCCGCCGATCAGCGGGCCGCCGATCATGGCGAGGGCCATCACTCCGGCCATCATGCCCTGGTACTTGCCCCGTTCACGCGGGGGGATCAGGTCGCCGATGATCGCCATGACGCCGACCATCAGGCCGCCCGCGCCGAGTCCCTGGACCGCGCGGAACCCGATGAGCTGGCCCATGTCCTGGGCCATTCCGCTGAGCGCCGATCCGATCAGGAAGAGCACGATGGACGTCATGAAGACGCCCTTGCGCCCGTACATGTCGCCGAGCTTGCCCCAGATCGGGGTGGAGGCGGCGGTCGCGAGCGTGTAGGCGGTGACGACCCAGGAGAGGTGTTCCAGGCCGCCGAGCTCGCCCACGATGGTCGGCATCGCGGTGCCGATGATCATGTTGTCGAGCATCGCGAGCATCATCGCGATCATCAGCGCCATCAGGACGACGCGTACGCTCCTGGGCTGCTTGCCCTGATCCGCGCCGCTCACGGCACCCACGGCGTCCGCCGTCGCCGCCGCTGCCGACGCCTGGGACGCCGCCGCGGACTTCGCCGGCGCTCCCCCCTGCTCGGCCGGCTTCGCCGACCCGGCCGACTTGGCGGGCTTCGCCGCCTTCATCGGTTTGATCGGCCTACGCGGCCTGCGCGGCCTCTCCGACCCGTTCGGAGCCGGAGCCGAAGCCGGAGCCGACCCCGGCACCGCGTCCGCCGGCTCCGCCTCATCCGCTGCTCCGGCCGCTCCGGCCGTCCTGGTGTCCGCCACTCTGCCCACTCCCCTGGGTACCGCACTTCATTGCCACTTACTTGCCGACCGGCAAGTTGACTACACTGGGGAAAGTAGACCCGTAACTAGCCGGGCGTCAAGTAAGTTTTTCTTTACCCACGCTGCGGCGTGCGACCAGGACGAGGGGCGGCCACGATGGGCGGCAGCAGGCAGCGGCGGCGCGGAGACACCCGCCAGCGCATCCAGGACGTGGCTGTCGAACTGTTCGCCGAGCAGGGCTACGAGAAGACGTCCCTGCGCGAGATCGCCGAACGGCTGGACGTCACCAAGGCCGCGCTCTACTACCACTTCAAGACCAAGGAAGACATCCTCATCAGCCTCTTCGAGGATCTGACGAGGCCGATGGACGAGATGATCGAGTGGGGCAAGAGCCAGCCCCGCTCCCTGGACACCAAGCAGGAACTCCTGCGCCGGTACAGCCAGGCCCTGACCGACGCGGCCCCCCTCTTCCGCTTCATGCAGGAGAACCAGGCGACGGTCCGCGAGCTGAGCATCGGCGAGTCGTTCAAGGACCGCATGGTCAAGATGCTGGACATCATCAGGGAGCCCGAGGCCCCGCTGACGGACCAGGTCCGCTGCGTGAGCGCGCTGTTCACCATGCACGCCGGGATGTTCGCCCTCAAGGACATGGAAGGCGACCCCGAGGACAAGCGCAAAGCCGTCCTGGAGGTCGCCATCGAACTGGTCACACGGGCACACTCGGGCCCGCACGACTCCTGAGGTCCGTCAGAGGCTGAGCCCCTTGGAGCGCAGGAAGGCGACCGGGTCGACCGCCGAGCCGTAGTTGGCGGTCGTACGGATCTCGAAGTGCAGGTGCGGCCCGCTGGAGTTGCCGGTGTTGCCGGACAGGGCGATCCGCTGGCCGGTCTTGACGACCTGGCCGGGCTTCACGTCGACACGGGACAGGTGCGCGTACTGCGAGTACGTACCGTTGCTGTGCTTGATCACGACGGCGTTGCCGTACGCGGGCCCGTCGCCGGCACCGTTGCCGCCGGTCTTCACGACGGTGCCGCCGTGGGCGGCGACGACCTGGGTGCCGGAGGAGACGGCGAAGTCCTGGCCGGAGTGGGTGGACGACCACAGGTTGCCGGCCTGGGCGAAGCTCGCGGAAAGCTTGTACTTCTTGACGGGGTCGACCCAGGAGGAGGCCGTCTTCGCGGCGGCGGGCTTGGCCGCGGCCTTCTTGGCCTGCGCCTTCTCGGCGGCGGCCTTGCTCTTGGCCTGAGCGGCCTTCGCCTGGGCGGCGGCCTGCTCCTGCACGGAGGCGGCTGCCGCGCTCGACAGGGAGACCGCGCTCGGCTTGGCGTCCGCGGCGACCGCGACCCCGGCTCCGACTGCGGTCGACACTCCCAGGCCGAGGGCCAGGACGGCCGCCCGGGTACGGAGCTGGGACGTGCCGGGTATGCGGGACGTGATGCGCTGCGACATGGGGACTACCTCCGGGGAGACGGGCAACGACACACCCGGCGCGCTGTCGGTGCGCCGGGCGGGGGTCATCCCTTGGTAACCCGTACTCCCGCGATCCCCCAAAACCCTCTTCTACGACCTCAAGTCGTACTTGACCCCGGAACTTCCGACTCCTTGACAGAAGCACCGGCGAATACGAAAACCTCCCGGTTTTCTGTCGGAAGTCTGGTTTACCCCCACTTCAGACCGGCCCCTCGCGGCCCCGACCCCGCACCGCCGCCCGCACCGCCCACCCGTAAGGACCTCGGACCCACCCCCAGGGCCAAAGGTCCTTTTTGTCCACCTCGCACCCGCCACTACCGTCCCTAGTAGGGCGCGAAACGCCTGTGCGTCATGTCACCGGGCGGCCCCGCCCGGCGCCCCCGGATGTGACGGCGACTACAGCCCCTCCCCCCTCAGACCCCCGGTTCGAGCAGCGGCAACGCCCCGAAGACGTGCTCCCGCCACAGCTCCCGGGAGACCTCCTCCGGGTACGCCGTCACGGTCGGCCGCGTGTCGAAGAGCCGTACCGGCCGCCGATCGACGTCGTACGCCGGCCACCCGGGCCCCTCCCCCGCCGCGAAGCCCGTCCACGCGGCCCGGAACAGCGCCGACAGCTCCTCCGCCGCGTCGGGCGGCGCCTCCCCGAACAGCACCGCGGGCAGCCCGCCGCGCAGGTTCCCGAAGACCAGCGGCACATCGAGCCCGTGGCAGGCCCCGAGCAGCCCGCCCATGCCCGGCGCCTCCCAGACCAGTTCGTAGACGTGGGCACGGCCGCCGCCCGCGAGCTGGGCCTCGGCCAGATGCAGTGTCGGCATCCGGAAGAGCCAGTCGGAGTGGACCAGCTCGTACAGCCCCGCCGCGTCGAGCCCCGGAAAGGCCTTCCGGTACGCCTCCTCGCCACCCGAGCCACCGGAGCCGCCCTCGCCGCCCGAGCCGCCCGTTCCGGGCGAGAACGTCCGCAGTGCCGCCGTCGCCCGGTCCTCCGTCAGTCCCTCGCCGAGCGTTCCGTCGAGTGCCATGAAGAGCCGGTACTCGTCCCGCGTATGCCCGGCCACCAGCTCGACGTCACGCGCGGCTCCGGCCGCGAGCGCCTCCCAGGGCGCGCGGGGCAGCACGTCTCCGTCCACCACGGGCGCCAGCGGGATCGCCGTGTGCGCCAGCACTCCCCACCGGTGCGTGTACCGCTCCATCCGCGCCCCGACCGCGTCCGCGGCCGCGGGCAGCAGCCCGGGAGCGACCGTGGCCAGGTCGTCCGCGGTCGGCCGCAGCCCCAGCTCCGCCGCGAACTCCCCGGCGATGTCCGCGGCGAGCGGGGCGGAGAGGAACGGGCCGGGCACGCTCTGTGTGACGGCCCGCCGGAAGAGCCCGGCCGCGCGCGGCATCGAGAGCAGCGCGGCGAGCGACCCCGCGCCCGCCGACTCGCCGAAGACCGTGACACGGTCCGGGTCACCGCCGAAGGCACGGATGTTGTCCCGCACCCATGCGAGCGCGGCGACCTGGTCGAGCAGCCCGCGGTTGGCGGGCGCGCCCTCGATCTGGGCGAACCCCTCGATACCGAGGCGGTAGTTGAGCGTCACCAGCACGACGCCCTCCGCCGCCAGCCGCCCGCCGTCGTACTCGGGCAGGCCCGACATCCCGATGACGTACGCGCCCCCGAGCAGCCACACCATCACCGGCAGTCCGGCGCCGGGGCCGGGATCGGGCGTCCACACGTTCAGGGTCAGCCAGTCGCCGTCGTCGGTGTCCGGGGGCGCGAGCGCGTCCATGCCGAACGCCGCGGACTGCGGAGGCGGTGTCCCGAACGCGGTCGCCTCCCGTACGCCGTCCCAGCCGCGCGGCGGCCGAGGCGCCCCGAACCGCAGTGCGCCGACGGGCGGTTCGGCGAACGGGATCCCCCGGAACACCGCCGTACCCGCCTTCCCGGCCTCGCCCCTCAACACCCCGGCCTGCGTGCGGACTTCGGGTCGGTCGACATCCATGGCGGTTCCCTCCTCGAACGGTTCGGGACACCGCGCATCCTCCCGCCCCGCCACCCGGAACGGCCACCGCTTTTGTCACGCCAAGATCAGCGGTCCCGAGCCCCACGGACAGGGCACGCCCGGCGGTTACGCTGACAGCCGCCAACCACCCACCATGCCCTCGGGGGAGCGCCATGGAACCGGCAACCGTAGGCGTGCGGCTGGCGTCCAGCGTGGCCACGCCGCTCATCAGGAAACTCTTCGTGACGGAGGGGCCGGGCGCGGGCCTGGTCGACAAGCCCGTACGCATCTCGTCCCGCGTCTCCTTCAGGGGCGAGCAGCGCACACTGAGCGAGCGGGACGTGGGCCGGCTCGCGGCCGAACTGGTCTCGCAGGCGCTCAAGGACGCTGTGGAACGGCCCGTCCCCGCCGACGAGGAACAGCCCGTGGTCCATGCCCTCGCCGACACCCTGCACGCCCTCGGCGACCTCACCATGACGGACGTACAGGCCGTGGCGCTGGGCCACGCGGGTCTCGCCCTGCATCTGCGCCACACCGCGGGGAGCCCCGACCGGGACCTCGGCTTCGACGCCACGCTGTTCTACGAGCGGCTGCTCGACACGGCCTGTCTGCACATCCTGCACTTCTTCACCCAGCGCTCGACGTTCGTGGCGAGGACGCTCGTCGAGCAGACGCGCAGGCAGGCCGAACTGATCGCGAAGGTGGACGAGTTGATCGCCCGTACGCCGTTGCCCGGCGGGGGCGACGCGGCGTTCGAGCGGCGCTTCCTCGCGTACACGGCGACGAAGCACAGCCAGCTCACCATCTACGGCATCGACCTGGTGAACTCGCCCGACCGCTGGCCGCTGGACGCCGCCTACCTCACCCTCCAGGCCCTGCGCCCGGCCCCCGGCGACGAGGACGGCGGGGTCCCCGGCGCACCGGGTCTCCCGCTGTCCGCCGAAGAGGTGCTGGCCGAGCAGGACCTGGTGCTGCTGCGGGGCGTGGCCGGGTCGGGCAAGACGACGCTGGTGCAGTGGCTCGCCGTGACGGCCGCACGGGGCGAGCGCGGCGACCGGGTCCCCTTCGTCCTGCCGCTGCGCACGCTCGTCCGCCGCCCCGACGGGCTGCCCGCACCCGCCGACTTCCTCGCCGCCGCCCGCGTGCCCTTCCACGGCGCGGCGCCGGACGGCTGGCCCGACCGGGTGCTGGCGGCGGGCCGCGCACTGCTGCTCGTCGACGGCATCGACGAGATCCCCGAACCCGACCGTGAGCGGACCCGCCGCTGGCTGCGCGACCTGCTCGACGCCTACCCCGGCAACCAGTGGCTGGTCACCTCCCGCCCGTCGGCCGTACGCGAGAACTGGCTCGCCGCGGACGGCTTCACGGAACTCGCGCTCTCCCCGATGAGCCGCGCCGACGTCACGGCGTTCGTCGAGCGCTGGCACACCGCGGCCCGCGTCGACGCCCCGGACGCCGACCGCGACACCGAACGCCTCGCCGCGTACGAGACCTCGCTCCTCGACGCCGTCCGCACCAAGCCCGACCTCGGCCGGCTCGCCACCAACCCCCTGATGTGCGCCCTGATCTGCGCCCTGCACCGGGACCGGCGCGGCTATCTGCCGCACGGACGCCAGGAGTTGTACGACGCCGCCCTCTCGATGCTCCTCGCGCGCCGCGACCAGGAGCGGGACATGCTCCCGCACGACACCGTCCGGCTCACCGAACTGCCCCAGATCCAGCTCCTCCAGCGCCTGGCCTACTGGCTGATCCGCAACGGCCGGCTGGAGATGGACCGCGAACGGGCCGAGCGCCTCATCGCGGACGCCCTGCCCGCCCTGCCCGCCGTCGCGAGCCAGGGGGACGCCCCCACGATCTACCGCCACCTCCTCCTGCGCAGCGGACTGCTCCGCGAACCCTCCCTGGACACCGTGGAATTCGTCCACCGCACCTTCCAGGACTACCTCGGCGCGAAGGCCGCGGTGGAGGACGGCGACTTCGGGCTCCTCGTGCGCAACGCCGCCGACTCCCAGTGGTCGGACGTGATCCGCATGGCCGTCGCCCACGCCCGGCCCCGCGAACGCGCCGACTTCCTGACCCAGTTGCTGGCCGCCGCCGGAGAGGCCGGGCCCGCCGGGGGCACCCGCATCCGGCTGCTCGCCCTGGCCGGCCTGGAGCACGCGACGGAACTGGACCCGAAGGTCCGGGCCGCCGTGGAGGGGCAGGCGGCCACACTCATCCCACCGCGTACGGCGGAGGAGGCCCGCGAGCTGGCCGCGGTGGGCCCGCTCGTACTGGAACTCCTGCCCGGCCCCGAGGGGCTGTCCGAGGCGGAGGCCAGGGCGGTCGTCGTCACCGCGTCCCTCATCGGCACCGACGCGGCCGTCCCGGTCCTGGCCCGCTTCCGCACCCACCCGTCCCTGTCGGTCCGCTCCCAACTGACGTGGACGTGGCACCGCTTCGACGCGGAGCGGTACGCGGCGGACGTGATCGCACACCTGCCGGAGGAGGACCTGTACTTCACGGCACACTCGGCGGGGCATCTGCGGGCTCTTCGTTCCTTCGGCGGGCGTCCGCGTGTCCAGGTCATCGGCGACATCGAGGCGGCGGAGCTGACGGCCTGCCTCGGGGCGGACACCACACGGCTGCTCGTGATCCGGGACAACAGCCGGCTCCCCGACCTCACCGCCCTCGTCCCGCTGCGCCGGCTGCTGCGCCTGGACATCAGCCGCAGCGTCCATGTCGACGACCTCACCCCGCTCGCCGGTCTGCCGCTGGAACAACTGTCGCTGGACCACATGCCGGGCCTGGAAAAGCCGGAAGCGCTGGCACCGCTTTCGGCCTCGGCCACTCTGCGCGAACTCGACACGGGCGTACCGCTCCAGGGTGAATCCCTCGATGCCGCACTCCCCCGGCTTCCGCTGACCTCATTGCGATTCACCAAGAACGCCCTCCATTTCACCGGACTGCGCGGCCTGCGGCGTATGCGCTCGTTGAAGACGCTGGCTTTCGGGACCCTCGTCGAACCTCTCACTCCCGAGGACCACGAAGAGGTCGCACGGCTGCCCGGACTTGAGGAATTGAGCATCAAGTGGGCCACCCTTCCATGGGGTGAAAGCCCTGTTCTGCCCGGTATCAAGCGCCTCCACCTCCGGAAATTCACCGGATTCGAAGACCTTTCGGCAGTTCCGGCTCTGTTTCCCGGGCTGACCTCTGTCGCATTCGTCCTCACCCCGGAAGCGACGGCAGTGCCCGAACACACCCTTCGGCTCTTCCCGGGCATCCACACCGTCACCAAGACGTACACCGTCCTGTAGACCCCGGGCCTATCCCAACCCCACCTCGGCGCCCTACAGTTACCGCCAGTAATCTCGTGGCCCCCCTCCGGCCCCACACGCCCGTGAGCATGCACCACGAGCCATGTCCCGCAGCGCTCCCATGCGAGAGGAACCCCCCACCCATGACCGGAAGCAGCCTGCAGCGTCTGATCGGCGTGACCGTCGCGGCCACGGCCGCCACCGCGGCCCTGATGAGCCCGGCCGCCGCCGCCACCCCGGCCGCGTCGGCCACCACCGCGGTGACCGCCTCGGCCGCCGCCGACGTCGACCACGCCACCTGGCAGAACGACTGCCGGGCCGTCATGGCCGAGGCGCTGCCGTATCTGAAGGAACGTATCGCCGGGGCGGCGGCGGGCGAGAAGCAGGCCATCGTCTTCGACATCGACAACACCACGCTGGAGACCGACTTCGGCTTCAGCTATCCCTCGCCGGCCAACGCGCCCGTCCTCGACGTGGCCAGGTACGCGCAGGACCACGGCGTCGCCCTGTTCTTCGTCACGGCCCGCCCGGACATCATCAAGTCGGTGACGGACTACAACCTCAGGCACGTCGGCTACCAGGTCTCCGGCCTGTACGTACGCAGCTTCATCGACCTCTTCAAGGACGTGGCCGCCTACAAGACCGCGCAGCGCAAGGCCGTCGAGGCCAAGGGCTACACGATCATCGCGAACATCGGCAACAGCGCCACCGACCTGTCGGGCGGGCACGCCGAGAAGACGTACAAGCTGCCGGACTACGACGGCCAGCTGTCCTGACGGACGGGACACAGCGCGGCCGGGGCACCGGTCCCGGACACGCCGATGGGGCCGGTGCTCGAAAGCACCGGCCCCATCGGGCGTTCTCAGACGGACCCGGAGGTCACGCCTCCTTGCTCAGGTTGGGGCCTGCCCCACCGGCCGCCTGCTCGATCGGCGGAACGTCCGGCAGTGCGGACTTCTCCTCGCCGCGGAAGGTGAAGGTCTGGGTCTCACCCTCGCCCTCGGTGTCCACGACCACGATGTGACCGGGGCGCAGCTCGCCGAAGAGGATCTTCTCCGACAGGGTGTCCTCGACCTCGCGCTGGATCGTGCGACGCAGCGGACGCGCGCCCAGCACCGGGTCGTAACCCTTCTTGGACAGCAGCTCCTTGGCGGACTGGGAGAGCTCGATGCCCATGTCCCGGTCCTTGAGTCGCTCGTCGACCTTGCCGATCATCAGGTCGACGATCGTGAGGATGTCGTCCTGGGTGAGCTGCGGGAAGACGACCACGTCGTCGACGCGGTTGAGGAACTCGGGCCGGAAGTGCTGCTTGAGCTCGTCCGAGACCTTGTTCTTCATGCGCTCGTAGTTGGTCTTCTTGTCGCCCGAGGCCGCGAAGCCCAGGTTGAAGCCCTTGGAGATGTCCCGGGTGCCGAGGTTGGTCGTCATGATGATGACCGTGTTCTTGAAGTCCACGACCCGGCCCTGGGAGTCGGTCAGACGACCGTCCTCCAGGATCTGCAGCAGCGAGTTGAAGATGTCCGGGTGGGCCTTCTCGACCTCGTCGAAGAGGACCACGGAGAACGGCTTGCGGCGGACCTTCTCGGTCAGCTGCCCGCCCTCCTCGTAGCCCACGTAACCGGGAGGCGAACCGAAGAGACGCGAGACCGTGTGCTTCTCGCTGAACTCCGACATGTCGAGGGAGATCAGCGCGTCCTCGTCACCGAAGAGGAACTCCGCGAGTGCCTTGGACAGCTCGGTCTTACCGACACCGGACGGGCCAGCGAAGATGAACGAGCCACCGGGGCGCTTGGGGTCCTTCAGACCGGCGCGCGTACGGCGGATCGCCTTCGACAGCGCCTTGACGGCGTCGACCTGGCCGATGACCCGCTTGTGGAGCTCGTCCTCCATGCGCAGCAGACGCGACGACTCCTCCTCGGTCAGCTTGAAGACCGGGATGCCGGTGGCGGTCGCGAGGACCTCGGCGATCAGCTCGCCGTCGACCTCCGCGACGACGTCCATGTCGCCGGCCTTCCACTCCTTCTCGCGCTTGGCCTTGGCGGCCAGGAGCTGCTTCTCCTTGTCGCGCAGCGAGGCGGCCTTCTCGAAGTCCTGCGAGTCGATCGCGGACTCCTTGTCGCGGCGGACGCCGGCGATCTTCTCGTCGAACTCGCGGAGGTCCGGCGGCGCGGTCATCCGGCGGATGCGCATCCGGGAACCGGCCTCGTCGATCAGGTCGATCGCCTTGTCCGGCAGGAAGCGGTCCGAGATGTACCGGTCGGCGAGCGTCGCCGCCTGCACCAGGGCCTCGTCCGTGATGGACACGCGGTGGTGCGCCTCGTAGCGGTCCCGCAGGCCCTTGAGGATCTCGATGGTGTGCGGCAGCGACGGCTCCGCGACCTGGATGGGCTGGAAGCGGCGCTCGAGCGCGGCGTCCTTCTCCAGGTGCTTGCGGTACTCGTCGAGCGTCGTGGCACCGATGGTCTGCAGCTCACCACGGGCCAGCATCGGCTTCAGGATGCTCGCGGCGTCGATGGCGCCCTCGGCGGCACCCGCACCGACCAGCGTGTGCAGCTCGTCGATGAACAGGATGATGTCGCCGCGGGTGCGGATCTCCTTGAGGACCTTCTTCAGGCGCTCCTCGAAGTCACCGCGGTAGCGGGAGCCGGCGACCAGCGCGCCGAGGTCCAGGGTGTAGAGGTGCTTGTCCTTGAGGGTCTCGGGCACCTCGCCCTTGACGATGGCCTGCGCGAGGCCTTCGACGACGGCGGTCTTGCCGACGCCGGGCTCGCCGATGAGCACCGGGTTGTTCTTCGTACGGCGGGACAGCACCTGCATGACCCGCTCGATCTCCTTCTCGCGCCCGATGACCGGGTCGAGCTTGGACTCACGAGCGGCCTGGGTGAGGTTCCGGCCGAACTGGTCGAGGACCAGGGACGTCGAGGGCGTGCCCTCGGCAGGACCGCCACTGGCGCCGGCGGTCTCCTTGCCCTGGTAACCGGAGAGCAGCTGGATGACCTGCTGCCGCACCCGGTTGAGGTCGGCACCCAGCTTGACCAGGACCTGGGCGGCGACGCCCTCGCCCTCACGGATCAGGCCGAGCAGGATGTGCTCCGTGCCGATGTAGTTGTGACCCAGCTGAAGGGCCTCGCGGAGCGAGAGCTCCAGGACCTTCTTGGCACGAGGGGTGAAGGGAATGTGACCGGACGGAGCCTGCTGGCCCTGCCCGATGATCTCCTCCACCTGCTGACGGACCGCCTCAAGTGAAATCCCGAGGCTCTCCAGGGCCTTAGCGGCGACACCCTCACCCTCGTGGATCAGGCCCAGGAGGATGTGCTCGGTGCCGATGTAGTTGTGGTTGAGCATCCGGGCTTCTTCCTGAGCCAGGACGACAACCCGCCGCGCGCGGTCGGTGAACCTCTCGAACATCGTTAATCGCTCCTCAGAGCGGTCAGGCAGTAAGGGGACGCTCCCCTCCCTGTCCTTCCGCAGCTTAGTCCCGCAAGCGGGGACCGCTCATTCCAACTGCCGACACCGTCCTTGGCCTCCTGACCCCGAACGCCGACATCTGCTCCAACCTGATGGTGCGAGACGATGTTCCCGCAGGCCAGACAGATACCCCCACCATCAGTACGCCGATGGCGAACGCGAGATGCCCGATCCATGCGTGTCGCCCCTCCCACTAGGGATGTCTTACCCGTACGCACCGACACTCCATGCCGAGTGCACCGGTTCCCTCCGCTACGGGCGAACACCCTTGCGTCGCCGACCGCCTCCGGGCGCCCGCTTTCCGGGCACCCTTCGCACATGCCGGACCACCCAGCGTAACCCGGGCGCTCCCCTGGCGGTTGGCCTTGCATGGTCTCCACGGTCCCCTTTCCCCGTCGCCCGCCCGACGCGGTCCGTCCGGACGACACGGTCCGGCACTGGTACGAGAACGAACTGGGGTGGGCGACGGTGCCCGGCACCCCGCTCGACCTGCTGACGGGGCTGCGCTTCGACGTCCTGGAGGCGCCGGCGGAGGCGGGGTGGGCGGCGCTGCGGCATCTGGGGCCGGGCTCTCCGGTGGCCGTGCGGGCGGACCGGATGCGGCTGTTCGTCGCCGCGGGGAGCGCGGAGGAACTGCCGGGACTCCTCGACTGGCTGGAGTGGGGCTCTCTCGCGCTGGACCTCGGGGCGACCGGCTCGGGCGGGCGCGTGGAGGCGCCCCTGCCGCCGGGCTCGGCCCGCGGCGCGCACGGCGTCCCCGGCGAGGCCGGTGCCGGTACCAGTGCTGGTGCTGCTGCTCGTGGGGCGGCCGGGCCGGGCGGGGCGGATCAGGGCCGGGCCGCCGGCTCGCAGGGGGCCGCCGTGTGGCTGCGGCCCCCTGAGCCTGGCTGCGAGGTGGAGTCGTCGCTGCCGACGCTGTCGGCGCTTGGCGGGGGCGGTGGGGGCGCCCCCGATCTCGTACGACTCGTGGAGACGATGGCCTCGGAGTGCCATCGCATCCGGCTGCGCCGTGGCTGTACTCAGCCGTTGGCCTTCTCGTAGGCCTCGCGAATGGACGCCGGAACGCGGCCACGGTCATTGACCTCGTAACCGTTCTCCTTCGCCCAGGCACGGATCTGCGCGGTGTCCTGGCTGCCGCCCGAAGCGGCGCGCGCCTTTCCACGGCCACCCGAAGCACGGCCTCCGGTACGACGGCCGCCCTTGACGTACGGCTCAAGAAGTCCACGGAGCTTGTCCGCATTGGCAGTCGTGAGATCGATCTCGTACGTCTTGCCGTCCAACGCGAACGTCACGGTCTCGTCCGCCTCGCCGCCGTCGAGGTCATCGACAAGAAGGACCTGAACCTTCTGTGCCACCGGATTTCCTTTCATCGATATCTTCAGGGCCGAGGATCCACGGCAGCCGCCGCAGTTTCGTGTCCCCTGTTATATGCACTACTGCAGTACGTCGGAAAGCAAACCGCTTTTGATGGAAAAACACAAACCCCTGGGAGAGACCGACGAGACCCACGAAGACCGGAAACATGCGCGTTTCGGACATAGAGGCACCGGGCAAGGACCGACGGGCCGGGAGCGGAGGTATGTCCGGAGTATTACGCGGAGGCGATCACAGATGCAGAAGCATCCGGCTGTTGCCCAAGGTGTTCGGTTTCACTCGTTCGAGCCCCAGGAACTCGGCCACGCCCTCGTCATAGGAACGCAACAGCTCGGCGTAGACATCGGTGTCAACAGGCGTCTCACCGATCTCGACGAAGCCGTGCTTCGCGAAGAAGTCGACTTCGAAGGTCAGGCAGAATACGCGGCGAACACCGAGCCAGCGGGCGGTCTCCAGCAACTTCCCCAGCAACTGATGCCCCACGCCGGCGCCCTTCATCACGGGGTTCACCGCGAGAGTGCGCACTTCCGCGAGGTCTTCCCACATGACGTGGAGAGCGCCGCAGCCCACGACCTCCGAACTCGGACCGGTACCGCGTTCCGCGACCCAGAACTCCTGGATGTCCTCGTAAAGCGTGACCGTCGCTTTGTCGAGCAGGATGCGCCCGCGGACGTACGAGTCGAGGAGGCCGCGAACCGCCGGGACATCGCTGGTCCTGGCCCGGCGGACAGTGAGGGCATTAGTGCTGACTTCGGGCTGCTCTGCTGGCATGAACCGGACGCTATCCCCCGGTCGCGCCCTCTGCGGCGGCGGGGTTCTCGGTGGCGGGGTTCTCGGTGGCCGGGTTCTGCGCCACGGTGTTCTCCGCGGCCGTGTTCTCCGCGGCCGTGTTCTCCGCGGCCGTGTTCTCCGCGGCGGGCGTTTCCGGCCCTTGGACGATACGCACGGCATCGCGCAGTGCTTCGCGCTGTTGCGGGGACATCATGCCGAAGAAGGCGACGAGAGCGGCGGCCGGGTTGTCGCTCTGCGTCCAGGCGTCGTTCATGAGTGCGGCAGAGTAGGCGGCACGGGTGGAGACCGCCTCATATCGATAGGCCCGGCCTTCCGCCTCCCGGCGCACCCAGCCCTTCTGATGGAGATTGTCCAAAACGGTCATCACCGTGGTGTAGGCGATGGACCGCTCCTGCTGAAGGTCTTCCAGGACTTCTCGTACGGTCACCGGGCGGTTCCACTTCCACACCCGCGTCATGACCGAGTCTTCGAGTTCTCCCAATGGGCGAGGCACAGCCAGAACAATAGGGGGAGAGGTCACCGATCACGTGGTGGACGTGGCGTCGACCGACAAACAGCAACAAAAAGGGCGTACGACTCGAAAAACACATGAGTCGTACGCCGTGCCGTGAGCGTGAGCGGTGCGGGCCGGGGGCCGCGCTCAGACCTCGGTGTCGCGGTGGGTCTGACGGGCGTGCTCCGCGCGGGCGAGGACCGCGTCGACGACCGCGTCCTCCTTGGCCTTGTTGACACCGCCCTGGGTCTTCACGATCGTCACGATCAGACCGGTGAAGAACACGGCCATCACTACCGGGGGCACGAGCGCGGAGACGTATTCCATGCCGTCCAGAGTAGCCAGAGTCCCGGGCCGGGCGGGGCTCGGGGTCACGGACCCGCCCCGGACGTGCCCTAGACGGCGGCGAGCTGCCGCGGAGGGGTGTCGGGGCCCGGAGGCGGAGTCGACGGCTTGCGCCTCGGGGGGAAGACCTCGCCCGGGGTCGGGATGGGGCGGTCCCGGCGCGGCGGTTCCTGGGCGGGCCGCTCGGCGGGCTTCCCGCCGGGGATCGCCGTCAGCCGCGTACGGGTGCCGGAGCTGATGCCGGTGCCCGTGCCCGTGCGTGAGGCCGGTACCGAGCGGCGGGCCAGACGGGTGCGCACGTCCTGCTCCACGAGCGCCTCGCAGCGGTCGAGGAGGGCGGCCGCCACGGGGTTGCCGCGCAGGGCGCGCAGGGCGGCCATGTCGTCGGGGACCGGACGGTGACCGGCGCCGAGGGCCTCCTCCATGAGCGTCAGATAACCGGCCGCCGTCCCCGGCAGCGCGGCGCGGTAGCGGGCGAGGTCGGCCAGCAGGAAGGTGCGCAGACGGGCGCCCTCGCGGGTCGCCTCGTCGACGCTCTCCGCCAGGCGGAGGCAGTCCTGGACGTCCTGGGCCGAGGACGGGCCGGGGTGAAGGGCGAGAGCGAGCGCACGTCGGAGCACACGCAGCTCCTCCGTACCGAACGCCATGCCGCCGCGGGATCCGTGAGGCGTGGGCATGATCACGACGATACGCGCTAATCGGACAAAACCCGCAGATCACCGACGCCGTGGCGTGGCTCCGCCCCGGGGGTCGCCGCCGGGGGCGGGTGGATGCCTGCGGACCGACTGCGCAGTTCCCCGCGCCCCTGGGTGGGTGCCGCCGGGGGTAGGTGGGTCTCTGCGGGTCCGCTGCGGCCGGTCGCGCAGTTCCTCGCGCCCCTAGGGGGTGCCGCTGAGAGCGGGTGGGTGTCTGCGGGTCCGTCGTGGTCGGTCGCGCAGTTCCCCGCGCCCCTAGGGGTGGGGGCGGAGGTGAGTGGGTGGGTGCGGGTCCGATGCGCTTGGCCGCGCCGTTCCCCGCGCCCCTAGGGGGTGCCACCGGGGGCGGGTGGGTGTCTGCGGGTCCGCTGTGGCCGGTCGCGCAGTTCCTCGCGCCCCTGGGGTGAGTGGGGGCGCGGGTGAATCGGTGGGTGCGGGTCGGTTGTGGGCGGCCGCATGGGACGGACCGCTGACGACGCACATCCCCCGCCCCCACCCACCCAGGGGCGCGGGGAACGGCGCGGGCAACCACAACGGACCCGCACCCACCCCACGGACGGTCACCCCCACCCACTCAGGGGCGCGGGGAACTGCGCGGCCAGCCACAGCGAGCCCGCACCCACCCGACGGACGGTCACCCCCACTCACCCCAGGGGCGCGGGGAACGGCGCACCCATCCACCAACGGTCACCTACACACACGCACCCCAGCGGAGCGTCTACGTGCGGGAGACGTTTCGTTCGTAGACCAGCCTCAGACCGATCAGCGTCAGCCACGGCTCGTGTTCGTCGATCACCGACGCCTCACCGAGCACCATCGGCGCGAGCCCACCCGTCGCGATGACCGTGACGTCGTCCGGGTCCTCCGCGAGTTCGCGGGCCATGCGGTGGACGACACCGTCGACCTGCCCGGCGAACCCGTAGATGATGCCGGACTGCATGGCCTCGACGGTGTTCTTCCCGATGACCGTGCGCGGCCTGGCGATCTCGATCTTGCGGAGCTGCGCGCCCCGGACGCCGAGCGCCTCGACGGAGATCTCGATGCCGGGCGCGATGACTCCGCCGGCGTACTCCCCACGCGCGGACACCGCGTCGAACGTCGTCGCCGTACCGAAGTCGACGACGATGGCCGGCCCGCCGTACAGCTCGACCGCCGCGACCGCGTTGATGATGCGGTCGGCGCCGACCTCCTTGGGGTTGTCCATCAGGATCGGGACGCCCGTCTTGATGCCCGGTTCGACGAGGACGGCGGGTACGTCGCCGTAGTAGCGGCGGGTCACCTCGCGCAGCTCGTGCAGGACCGAGGGGACGGTCGAGCAGATCGCGATGCCGTCGATGCCGTCGCCCAGTTCGTCGCCGAGGAGCGGGTGCATGCCCATCAGGCCCTGGAGGAGGACGGCCAGTTCGTCCGCGGTGCGGCGCGCGTCCGTGGAGATGCGCCAGTGCTCGACGATGTCCTCGCCGTCGAACAGCCCGAGGACGGTGTGCGTGTTGCCGACGTCGATGGTGAGCAGCATGCCTACTCAGCCTCGCTCAAGGGCGCCTCGGGGGCGTCGCGCAGGTCGAGGCCGATGTCCAGGATGGGCGAGGAGTGCGTGAGGGCGCCCACCGCGAGGAAGTCGACGCCCGTACGCGCGTACGCGGCGGCGGTGTCCAGGGTGAGGCGGCCCGAGGCCTCCAGGAGCGCGCGCCCGCCCACGAGGGCCACGGCCTCCTCGCACTCGGTGGGCGTGAAGTTGTCCAGGAGGATGAGGTCGGCGCCCGCGTCCAGGACTTCGCGCAGCTGGTCCACGGTGTCGACCTCGACCTCGATCGGCAGCTCGGGGAACGTCTCCCGGACGGCCTTGAAGGCCTGGGCGACGCCGCCCGCGGCGACCACGTGGTTGTCCTTGACGAGCGCCGCGTCGGAGAGGGACATGCGGTGGTTGACTCCGCCGCCGCTGCGGACCGCGAACTTCTCCAGGGAGCGCAGCCCGGGCGTCGTCTTGCGGGTGTCCCGTACGCGCGCGCCGGTGCCCTCCAGGACGTCCGCCCACGCGCGCGTGGCCGTCGCGATGCCGGAGAGGCGGCACAGGAGGTTCAGCGCGCTGCGTTCGGCCGTCAGCAGGTCCCGGGTGCGGGTCGTGACGCTCAGGAGCCGCTGGCCGGCCTCGACGCGGTCGCCGTCGTGGACGTGCCGCTCGACCTCGAACTCGTCGGTGCACACGACGGAGACGACCGCCTCGGCGATCCGCAGACCCGCCACGACTCCGGCCTCGCGGGCGATGAAGTCGGCGGTGGAGACGGCCTCCTCGGGGATGGTCGCGACCGTGGTCACGTCCACGCCGTGGTCGAGGTCCTCCTCGATGGCCAGATGCGCGATGTCCTCGACCTCTACGGGGTCGAGCCCGGCGTCGGCGAGGAGCTGCGCGAGGGCGGGGTCGAGCCCGCACTCGGCGTACTCCGCGTCGTCGGCGCTGTACTCGCCGCAGCCGCAGCCGTCGCCGCAGCCACCGCCGTCGAGGAGGGGAAGGTCCGGGGTGCTCACTTCTGTCACTGCTCCTGGGGGCTGGGCGTGGGGGTTCCCCCGGTGCGCGCGAGGTCGCGGGCCCGGGGAAGTGTCGGGGGGAAGTCTGCGGTGTCGGTGGTGCGTACCGCGAGCGTCCTGTCGGGATTGAGCCGTACGACGATGTGGCGCCGCCAGTTGTCGTCGTCCCGTTCGCCCCGGTCCTCGCGCCAGTGGCAGCCGCGGGTCTCCTCGCGGAGGCGGGCGGCGGCCACCAGGACGCGGGCCACGCACAGGAGGTTGGTGGCCTCCCAGGTGTCGACGCCCGGCTCGGCGGTCTTGCCGTTCTCGTCGAGGGCGTCGCGGGCGTCGGCGTGCAGTTGCTGGAGGCGGTCGGCGGCGGTCTCCAGGGAGCCGGCCGAGCGCAGGACGCCGGCGCCGTCGGTCATGATCCGCTGGATCGCGAACCGGGCCTCGGCGGCGAGCAGCGGGTGGTCGGGCCTCTCCGGCCGGGCGCCGGACGAGGGCACGCGCGCGTGGGGGCGGTTCTCGTCCTGCGGGCCCTCTTCCTGAGGGGTCCCGTCCTGCCGTTCCTCTCCGGGAGGGTTCTCGTCGTGGCCGGCCGCGATGTCCGCCGCGATGCGCTCGGCGTAGACGAGGCCTTCCAGGAGGGAGTTGGAGGCAAGCCGGTTGGCGCCGTGGACGCCGGTGCAGGCGACCTCGCCGCACGCGTACAGGCCGGGCACGGTCGTACGGCCCCGGGAGTCGGTGCGCACCCCTCCGGAGGCGTAGTGCGCGGCCGGGGCGACCGGGATCGGCCCGGTGACCGGGTCGATGCCGTGGGCGCGGCAGGCGGCCAGGATCGTCGGGAAGCGGTGCTCCCACATGTGCGCCCCGAAGTGCCGGGCGTCCAGGTACATGTGCTCGGCGTCCTGCTCGTGCATGCGCCGGGTGATGCCCTTGGCGACGATGTCCCGGGGCGCCAGTTCGGCCAGTTCGTGCTGCCCCAGCATGAAGCGCTCGCCGTGCGCGTCGACGAGGTGGGCGCCCTCGCCGCGGACCGCCTCGGACACGAGCGGCTGCTGGCCCTCCGCGTCCGCGCCCAGGAACAGCACGGTGGGGTGGAACTGCACGAATTCGAGGTCGGAGACCTCGGCGCCCGCCCGCAGGGCCAGCGCCACGCCGTCGCCGGTGGACACCGACGGGTTGGTGGTCGCCGAGAAGACCTGACCCATGCCGCCGGTCGCGAGGACCACCGCGGGCGCGTGGACGGCTCCCACGCCGTCGTGCTGGCCCTCTCCCATGACGTGCAGGGTCACGCCCGCCGTACGTCCGCCGTCGTCCGTGACGAGGTCCAGGACGAGCGCGTTCTCGACCGTGCGCAGACCGCGCGCGCGGACCGCCTCGACGAGGGCCCGGGAGATCTCGGCGCCGGTCGCGTCGCCGCCCGCGTGGGCGATACGGCGGCGGTGGTGGCCGCCCTCGCGGGTCAGCTCCAGATCGCCCGCTTCGGACTCGTCGAAGTGGGCGCCGGTCTCGATCAGCCGGCGTACGGCGTCGGGGCCCTCGGTGACGAGGATGCGCACGGCGTCCTCGTCGCACAGGCCGGCGCCGGCCACCAGGGTGTCGTCGAGGTGCTGTTCGGGGGTGTCGCCCTCTCCCAGGGCCGCGGCTATGCCGCCCTGGGCCCAGCGGGTGGAGCCGTCGTCGAGGCGGGCCTTGGTGACGACGACGGTCCGCAGACCGGCGGCGTCGCAGCGCAACGCGGTGGTGAGTCCGGCGACTCCGGAGCCGACGACCACGACGTCGGCGGTGAGGGACCAGCCTGGTGCGGGCGCGTGCAGACGTATGCCTGTGCTGGTGCCTGTGCTGGTCACGAGGCGGCTCCGAAGGTCAGAGGAATGTTGTCGATCAGCCGGGTCGCCCCGACCCGGGCGGCGACGGCGAGGACCGCCTCACCGGTGTGGCCGTCCGGGATCTCGGTGAAGTCGGACGGATCGACCAGCGCCAGGTAGTCCAGGGCGAGCGGCGGGCTGAGCCGGGCCGCGTCGTCGAGGACCAGCCGGGCGGCGGCGCGGACCGCGGCGGGGCCCCCCGGGGCCGCCTTCGCGACGGCGTGCGTGTCGGCGGCGGCGCGGGACTCGCCGATGGCGCTGAGGGCCTCGGCACGCGCGTGCGTGGCGGGCACCTCGCGGGCCCGCGCGCACAGGGCCTCCTGGGCGGCGTGCCGGTCGCTGCCCGCGAACAGGGCCTGGGAGAGGGCGAGCGCGGTCCGGCGCTCACCGGCCGACAGGTAGCGGTTGCGGCTGGACAGGGCGAGGCCGTCCGCCTCGCGCACCGTCGGGACGCCGACGATCTCCATGCCGAAGTTCAGGTCGCGCACCATGCGGCGGATCAGGGCGAGCTGCTGGGCGTCCTTCTGCCCGAACAGCGCCACGTCGGGCGCGGTGAGGTGCAGCATCTTGGCGACGACGGTGAGCATGCCGTCGAAGTGCCCGGGCCGTGTCGCGCCCTCCAGGCGCTCCCCCATCGGTCCCGCGCTGATCCGGACCTGGGGTTCGCCGCCCGGGTAGACCTCGTCCACGGAAGGGGCGAACACGACGTCCGCGCCCGCCTGTTCGGCGATCTTGATGTCGGCGTCCAGGGTGCGCGGGTAGCGGTCGAGGTCCTCGCCCGCGCCGAACTGGAGGGGGTTCACGAAGACGGTGACGACGACCTCGCCGTCGCCGCCCGCGAGCTCCCTGGCGGTGCGGATCAGGGTGGCGTGGCCCTCGTGCAGGGCGCCCATCGTCATGGCGACGGCGCGGCGGCCCGTGCGTACGCGCGCGTGGAGCTCGTCGGCGGTGCTCAGCAGGACGGTGGTCATCGGGCTGCTCCGTTCCCGGCGGCCGGCGCCGTGCCTGCCCCGGTGTCCGAGTTCCGGGCGCCCGGGATTTCGGCGCCCGGGCCTGAACCCGCGCGCGTCATCGGACGTCTCCTTCGGGGACGTCCGGTCCGTCGGGGCCGTCGGCGAGTACGCCCAGGAGGTCCTCGGCGAGTTCCGGCTTGAGCAGGCCGTGGGCGAGGGCCCGGTCGGCCGTCGCGCGGGCCATCGCGAGGTAGCCGGCGACGGTCTGCGGGGCGTGCGCGCGCAGCTCGGTGATGTGCGCGGCGACCGTGCCCGCGTCGCCGCGCGCCACCGGTCCGGTGAGGGCCGCGTCGCCCGATCTGAGGGCGTTGTCCAGTGCGGCGCCCAGCAGCGGGCCCAGCATCCGGTCAGGGGCGTCGACGCCGGCCGTGCGCAGCAGGTCCGTGGACTCGGCGACCAGGGTCACCAGGTGGTTGGCGCCGAGTGCGAGGGCCGCGTGGTAGAGCGGCCGGGACTCCTCGGCGATCCACTCGGGCTCGCCGCCCATCTCGATGACCAGGGCCTCGGCGGCCAGTCGCAGTTCCTCGGGGGCGGTGACCCCGAAGGAGCATCCGGCGAGCCGCTGTACGTCCACGGGGGTGCCGCTGAACGTCATCGCGGGGTGCAGGGCGAGCGGCAGTGCCCCGGCGCGCAGGGCGGGGTCGAGGATCCTGGACCCGTACCGTCCGGAGGTGTGCACGAGGAGCTGGCCCGGCCGGATGGAACCGGTGTCGACGAGCCCTTCGACCAGGCCCGGCAGGGCGTCGTCGGGGACCGTCAGCAGGACCAGGTCGGCCCGCTCCAAGACCTGCTCGGGTGTCACCAGCGGCACGTCGGGCAGCAGTTGCGCGGCGCGGCGCCGGGAGGCGTCGGAGACCCCGGAAACGGCCACCGGGCGGTGCCCGGCGAGCTGCAGCGACGCGGCCAGCGCGGGGCCCACCCGCCCGGCGCCGACGACGCCGACGGTGAGGCGCGCGGGGCGGTCCTTGGGGTCTGCCTGGGGGAATGTACTCACTCGACGGCGGCCTTCCGTTCCAGTCCGCTCGGGGTACCGGACGCTTTCTCGTCATGTTAACGCGATCGGTCCGAGGCCGTTTTTCTGTCCACAGGTTCTTGTCCACAGCCTGTGGGAAATCCACGGGCCGTGACAGGAAGGCCACCGTCGAATTCGCGTGCTCCTCGTCCCGGCGTCCTGCATCATCCGGAGCATGAGCGATGCGGCACAGGGGTCGGAAGTGGCGGAGCAGACGCCCGAACAGCGGCGGGAGCGGCGCAGGGTCGCCTGGCGAGGGGCCCGGCGGGCGCTGTGGCGGCCCGGTTTCCGTGGCACGGTCGGTGAGCTGCTGACCGGGCTGACGGAAGCGGCGCCGGACGTGTACGACCTGGACCTGCCGGTGGACATGTACGGCAACGGGATCGTCGAGACCCTGGAGGAGCGGGTCGCCGCCCTGCTCGGCAAGGAGGCCGCCGCGTTCTTCCCGTCGGGGACCATGGCCCAGCAGGTGGCGCTGCGCTGCTGGGCGGGCCGTACGGGCAGTGCGACGGTGGCGATGCATCCCCTGTCGCACCCGGAGGTCCACGAGAGGCATTCCCTCAGCACCCTCAGCGGTCTGCGGACCGTGCATCCCACGCGCGAGCCGCGGATGCCCTCCGCCGGCGAGGTGCGCGACCTGGACGAGCCCTTCGGGGCACTGTTCCTCGAACTGCCTCTCCGGGAGGCCGGTTTCCTGCTGCCCTCCTGGGAGGAGCTGGTCGCCGTCACGGACGCGGCACGCGAACGCGACGCCGTGGTGCACTTCGACGGGGCCCGCCTGTGGGAGTGCACCAGCCATTTCGGCCGCTCCACGGCCGAGATCGCGGACCTCGCGGACAGCGTCTACGTGTCCTTCTACAAGTCGCTGGGCGGCTTCGGCGGCGCCGCGCTCGCGGGCCCGAGGACGCTCGTCGACGAGGCGAAGGCCTGGCGCCACCGGTACGGCGGCCAGATCCTCCAGCAGTTCCCCACCGCCCTGTCCGCGCTGATCGGCCTGGAGCGGGAACTGCCCCGGCTCCCGGAGTACGTGGCCCACGCGCGCGTGGTCGCCGCGGCGCTGCGGGAGGGGTTCGCCGCGGCGGGGCTCCCCTGGGCGCGGGTCCACCCGGAGGAGCCGCACACCCACCAGTTCCAGGTGTGGCTGCCGTACGAGGCCGACGACCTGACCGACGCCGGGACGCTGCAGGCGGAGGAGACGGGCGTGTCGCTCTTCCCGCAGGTCTGGGACCGGCGCGGGCCCGGCCTCGCGTACACCGAGGTCACGGTGGGCGCGCCGGGCCTGGAGTGGACGGCGGACGACGTACGGGCCGCCGTCTGGGAGTTCGCGGCGCGCATTCCCCGCTGATCACCGGGCCGGCCTGCCTGTTCGTACCGGCATTCCCACTCGGGCGGGCCTTCCCGGCCGGGCGGGCGAACAGGCGCGCCCAGGCCGCCCGTACCCGTGCACGGGACCGCCCCCGGGCGGGGCGGCCCGCCAGGACCGCGCGGAACCGCCGGTGGTCGGGCAGTTCGCGCATGACCTGCCAGTCGTGGGTGCCGGGCGCGGGCGGGGTCGGGTCGCCGTGCTGCCGGGCGCGATAGGTGTCCAGTAGGTACTGCTGCGTGATGCTCATGGCGGATCGCCTTCTCGGGACGGGTACGGACGTCTGCCGGGTCCGGTTCCGGCATCGCTTGCGACACCGGTTCCGGCTCCGGGCGTTCTCCGTGGGCCCCGCGGTGCCCCGGTGGACCCAGCGTGCGCCGGGTCCGCCCCCGCCGTCCCGTGGATTGACGGCGCTCGTCAATCGGGGGCCGCGTTGTCGGTGGCGGGGTGCACCATGAGGTCATGAGCGTGACCATCGACATCTCCGGGCTGCGCAGGGAGCGGGTGGCCGTCGTGCCCTCGCCCCTGGCCGAGTTGTGCATGGCACTGCACGCGCTGGCCGAGCCGGGCCACCACCCCGGCCTCCAGGGCTGGGCGACCGGTGTGACCGCCCGCCTCGATCCGCATCTGGCCGACCGGATGTGCGAGGCCGACTTCCTGTGGCGGACGACGTTCTCGGACCTGTTCCTGCCGTACGCGGGAGCGACGGGCGGCAACACGCTCCCCGGCGCCACCCTCGCCGAGGAACTGGACCTGCTCGACAAGCTCACGGACGAACAGTTCGTGGACGCGGCCCTGGAGTTCACCTGCGCGCTCCCGTACGACATGCAGGGCGCCGGTGCCCTGGCCGACCCCGTGTCCCGGCGGCGGGCACTGGAACTGGCCGCCGCGCGCGGGCCGCGGCCGGCGGACTTCACCGAGCGGCTGCTGGCCGACCCGCCGCGGATCCGGGCCTGGCTGCGGCAGTTCCTCGAAGACTGCGACGAGGCCTTCTTCGCCGACACCTGGTCCCGGCTGCGCCACCAGCTCGCGGCGGACGCCCGCCGCAAGACGGACCTGCTCGGCCGCCTGGGCCTTGGCGAGGCCCTGGCGTCCGTGTCGGCCGCGGTGACGCTCGACGAGGGCGCCGGCCGGATCGTCGTGGACAAGCTGGGCCACGGCCGTACGTCGATCCGGGCGGGCAGTCTCCTGCTGGTGCCGACGAGCCTGGGCTGGCCGCATCTCATGGTGCTGCACCGGTACGGGTGGCAGCCGGTGATCCACTATCCGGTCGGCTCACCGGAGCTGACGGTCCCGACCTCCGTCGAGCAGCTGACGCTGCGGATGACGGCCCTGTCCCATCCGATGCGGATGCGGCTGTGCCGGAGCCTGGCCCGCAGCGCGTTCACCACGAGCGAGCTGGCGCAGACGCACGGGATGACCGCTCCCGAGATATCGCGGCATCTGAGCGTGCTGAAGAAGGCGGGGCTGCTGACCACGCGCCGGCGCGGGCGGTACGTCCTGCACCAGCTGGACGTCACGATGGTGGCGCGCCTGGGCAGCGACTTCCTGGAGGGCATCCTCCGCTGACCGCTCCGCGGGGGCTGCCGGTTGTTTTCGGCTGCGGGCCGGTGGGGGCTGGTCGCGCAGTTCCCCGCGCCCCTCAAAAGCGGGGCTGCGCCCCTGCTTTTGCCCCTTTAGGGG
>NZ_JBHXTO010000058.1:0-5389 GCF_042677425.1 Streptomyces sp. NPDC127119
CCGCCCCTCCCCAGTCCCGACTCTGACGCGGGGGCCGCCCCCCGACCCCCCGGACCTCAAACGCCGGACGGGCTGGAAATCCAGCCCGTCCGGCGTTTGAGGACGAGCGCGCAGCGCGATACGGGGGGCGAGGGGGCGCAGCCCCTATACGTGGACGGGAACGGGTAGGGGCGGCGGGGGCGGAAAACCCTAGAGCCCGGGACCCCGCACGGGAATCGACGTGAACGTAGGCGCCGGCGCCGGGTCCTTGAAGAAGTCGTTGCCCTTGTCGTCGACGACGACGAACGCGGGGAAGTCCTCCACCTCGATCTTCCACACGGCCTCCATGCCGAGCTCCTCGTACTCGACGACCTCGACCTTCTTGATGCAGTCCTGCGCGAGCCGCGCGGCAGGCCCCCCGATGGACCCGAGATAGAACCCCCCGTGCGCCCCGCACGCGTCGGTGACCTGCTGCGACCGGTTCCCCTTGGCCAGCATCACCCGAGACCCGCCCGCCGCCTGGAACTGCTCCACGTACGAGTCCATGCGCCCGGCCGTGGTCGGCCCGAAGGACCCGGACGCGTACCCCTCGGGGGTCTTCGCGGGCCCCGCGTAGTACACGGGGTGGTCCTTCAGGTACTGCGGCATCTCCTCACCCGCGTCGAGCCGCTCCTTGATCTTCGCGTGCGCGATGTCACGCGCCACGACGAGCGGCCCGGAGAGGGACAGCCGGGTCTTGACGGGGTACTTCGTCAGCTCGGCGAGGATGTCGTCCATCGGCCGGTTCAGGTCGATGCGCACGACGTCACCGGCCTCGTCCAGGTGCTCGTCCGTCGTGTCGGGCAGGAACCGCGCCGGGTCGGTCTCCAGCTGCTCCAGGAAGACGCCCTCCGCGGTGATCTTCGCGACGGCCTGGCGGTCGGCCGAGCAGGAGACGGCGATCGCGACGGGGCAGGACGCGCCGTGCCGGGGCAGCCGCACCACGCGCACGTCGTGGCAGAAGTACTTGCCGCCGAACTGCGCGCCGATCCCGATCTTCTGCGTCAGCTCGAAGACCTTCTCCTCCAGGTCCTTGTCCCGGAAGCCGTGGCCCAGCTCGGACCCCTCGTCCGGAATCTCGTCCAGGTAGTGCGCGGACGCGTATTTCGCGGTCTTCAGGGCGTACTCCGCGCTCGTACCGCCGACGACGATCGCCAGGTGGTACGGCGGGCAGGCGGCCGTGCCGAGCGAGCGGATCTTCTCCTCCAGGAACTTCATCATGGAGGCCTCGTTCAGGACGGCCTTCGTCTCCTGGTAGAGGAACGACTTGTTGGCCGAGCCGCCGCCCTTGGCCATGAAGAGGAACTTGTAGGCGCCGCCGTCGGCCGCGTACAGCTCGATCTGGGCCGGGAGGTTCGAACCGGTGTTCTTCTCGTCCCACATGGTCAGCGGGGCCATCTGCGAGTACCGCAGATTCAGGTTCAGGTACGCGTCGTAGATGCCGTGGGACAGGGCCGCCTCGTCGCCGCCCGTCGTCAGCACGTTCTGGCCGCGCTTGCCCATCACGATCGCCGTGCCGGTGTCCTGGCACATGGGCAGCACGCCGGCCGCCGCGATGTTCGCGTTCTTCAGGAGGTCCAGCGCGACGAACTTGTCGTTGCTCGACGCCTCGGGGTCGTCGATGATGCGCCGCAGCTGAGCGAGGTGCGCGGGCCGCAGATAGTGCTGGATGTCGTGGATCGCCTCGGCGGCGAGCGTGCGCAGCGCCTCCGGCTCCACCTTGAGGAACGTGCGCCCGTCGGCCTCGAAGGTGGACACACCCTCGGAGGTCACCAGCCGGTACGGGGTGGTGTCCTCTCCCTGGGGGAGCAGATCGGTGTACGCGAACGCCGGGCTGGGCGGGGGGGAATTATGCGGCATCTCGCCAAATCCTTCATCGACAGACAGCGGCCGGCCTCCGTTGGCGGCGCCACCAGCGTAGAACCTGTCTCGGACATCGAGCTTGTGAGGTAAGGCTCAGTAGGTCGTCCACACCCGCTGTCCACACCCTCTAGTCGCGATCTATCGCGTTTGGGTACGCTGCTGCCGTGGACCTTCAGAAGCACACCGAGCCCGACCTCCGGAAGCACACCGACCTCCGCGCGTCCGACGCGGACCGCGACCGGATCGCGGACATGCTGCGCGACGCCCACGCCGAGGGCCGCCTCACCGCGGAGGAGCACGCGGAGCGGGTCGAGGAGGTCTTCCGCGCGAAGACCGTGGGTGAACTGGAACCGCTGGTGCGGGACCTGCCCGCGGCCCACCGCCCCCGCCCGTCGGCCGCGTTCGCGGCGGCCCCCAACCGGCCCGCCCCGGGCGCGATCCCGCCGGTCGCCGACGAGAACGTGGTGGCGGTGTTCAGCGCGGCGGTGCGCCGAGGCCGCTGGCGCGTGGGCCGCCGCACGCACGCGTACGCGATCTTCGGCAGCGTGGAGATAGACCTCAGCGAGGCGATCTTCGAGCACCAGCAGGTCGTGATCAAGGCGATATCGGTGTTCGGCAGCGTCGAGGTCCGCGTCCCGGAGAACGTGTCGCTGCGCGGCAGCGGCGGGGGAGTCCTCGGCAGCTTCGAGGTGGACACGCTGGACTCGGGCGAACAGGACGCCCCCGTGGTCTACGTGGACGGGCTGGCGGTGCTGGGGAGCATCGAGGCGAAGCCGAAGCGGGGCAAGTTGATCGAGGACATCCTCGACCGGGTCACCGACAAGGTGAACGCCAAGTTGCGCAAACATCTGGGACATTGACGGTCGCGAATCCACGACGACCGGAGGAGCGCGGTCCGGGACGAAGCCCGGTGCCCGGTCCGGCACTTGCCGGGATCTTCGGCGCTTGCGAACTGAGTGCATAGGCGCGCGTACAGCGGGTAGGCCTTGCTGCATCGTCTCTCGCTCGCGAAGCCGTCGTCAGGAGTAGACCGTGCTGCATCCGCCGCATCAGTCCCTGCAGGTCGCTGCCGTTCCGCCCCAGCCGGTGCCGGTGCGCGAGAGGGACCAGGACGCCCCCTGGCACACGGAGGCCGTGTGCCGCCGCGACGAGGCCGGGCTGTTCTTCGCACCCTCGAAGGAACCCACCGCGGCCCGGCTGTCCCGCGAGGAAGCGGCGAAGCGGGTCTGCGCGCGCTGTCCGGTGATGATCGAGTGCCGGGAACACGCACTGCTGCAACCCGAGCCGTACGGCGTCTGGGGCGGCCTCACCGCCGCCGAGCGCCGAGTGGTCCTGGCCCGACGCCGCCGCCGAGACCTGGACCTCCAGAAAACAGCCCGAACCCCCGGCCCGATAGCCGCAGCCGGCTAACCCGCCAAACAACCCCGCGCCCCAAGGGGCGCGGGGAACACCGCGCCCAGCCACAACGCCCCCGCACCCGACGACGCCCCCGACAGGTGCGCGGGGAACACCGCGCCCAGCCACAACGCCCCCGCACCCGACGACGCCCCCGACAGGTGCGCGGGGAACGGCGCGCTCAGCCACGACGCCCCCGCACCCGCCCACCGGCCCGACAAGGGGCGCGGGGAACTGCGCAACACGCCCCACGGCCCGCAGCCGACAACGGCCCGCGCGAAGACCAAAACCAGCGGAACTACTTCGCCCGGTCGAAGTCGATCGCGCTGTACGCCCGAAGCTTCGCCAGCCGATGCTCAGAGCTGATCTGCCGAACCGTCCCCGACTTCGACCGCATCACGATCGAATCGGTCGTCGCGGTCTCGGGCCGATACCGAACCCCCCGCAACAACTCCCCGTCAGTGATCCCGGTGGCCACGAAGAACACGTTCTCCCCGGACACCAGGTCATCCGTGAGCAGCACCCGGTCCAGGTCGTGCCCCGCATCGACCGCCCGCGCCCGCTCCTCGTCGTCCTTGGGCCACAACTTCCCCTGGATGGTGCCACCGAGGCACTTCACCGCACAGGCGGAGATGATCCCCTCGGGCGTACCACCGATTCCGAGCAGCAGATCGATCCCCGTGCCCTCGCGCAACGCCAGGATCGAGCCGGCGACATCCCCGTCGGAGATGAGCTTGATGCGCGCCCCGGTCTCCCGGATCTCCTTGATGATGCCGTCGTGCCGCGGCCGGTCGAGGATGACGACGGTGACGTCCTCGGGCGTGACGCGCTTGGCCTTGGCGACCCGGCGGATGTTCACGGACACCGGCGCGTTGATGTCGACGAAGTCGGCGGCCTCGGGCCCGGTGACCAGCTTGTCCATGTAGAAGACCGCGGACGGGTCGAACATCGTGCCGCGGTCGGCGGCGGCCAGCACGGCGATCGCGTTGGTCATGCCCGCCGCGGCGAGGGTCGTCCCGTCGATCGGGTCGACGGCGATGTCGCACGCGGGACCCGTCCCGTCGCCGACGTTCTCCCCGTTGAAGAGCATCGGGGCCTCGTCCTTCTCGCCCTCCCCGATGACGACGACGCCGTTCATCGAGACGGTGGAGACGAGGGTCCGCATGGCCCGCACGGCCGCGCCGTCGGCGCCGTTCTTGTCGCCGCGGCCGACCCAGCGGCCCGCGGCCATCGCGGCGGCCTCGGTGACCCGGACGAGCTCAAGGGCGAGGTTGCGGTCGGGGGCCTCGGAGGGGACCTCTAGTTCGGACGGCAAGTGATGCTCGGTCATCGGAGCGCACCTTTCTGATACGGCGACGGCCGGATGAGGGTTTCCGCCGACTCTATCCTCAGTCCGACAAAATGAGCAGGGGGCCCCACGGATGAGCGGGGCAGTGCACCTGCGACGATGGGGGAGTGGCAGGCAGAAAAGGTAAGCAGTCGGTCCGGGACATGGTGTTGTCCCTGGGCGTGATCGGCATCGTCGCGGGCTTCATCTACATCTTCATTCCGAAGGACGACTCGGAGCCCCCTCTCGAACGGGTCGACTACCGCGTGGAGCTCCTCACGGCACGCCGTGCGGCCACCTATCCGGTGGCGGCGCCCGAGGGTCTGTCCACGGAGTGGAAGGCGACCTCGGTGCGGTTCCGTGGAGCCGACTTCGACGCGTGGCACCTCGGCTTCCACGACCCCGACGGGGAGTACGTGGCGATCGAGCAGTCCACTCAGAAGCCCGTCACGTTCATCGACGACACCACGCAGGGCGCCGAGGAGACGAACGTCACCCAGCGCATCGGCGAGAAGTCCTGGAAGCGGTACAAGGGCGAGAAGTACGACGCCCTCGTGCTCCGGGAGAAGAACTCCACGACCGTGGTCACGGGCACGGCGTCGTTCGCGAAGCTGACGAAGATGGCGGAGTCGCTCAGGACGTCGTGAGCACGGACGGGCAACGGACGACGGACATGCGAGAGGCCCCCCCCCGGGGGGGGGGGCCGCGCGCGGTTCCGGCAACCCGGGGGCGGGGCCGGGGGCCCGGGCGGGCAGAACCGAGGTGTTTACAGGGGGGGCACCAAGG
>NZ_JBHXTO010000058.1:5399-50947 GCF_042677425.1 Streptomyces sp. NPDC127119
TGGTGGGGGTCTGGGCTCGGCCGGCGGGGCGGCGGGGGCGCATCTGGCGGTGGGTTAGGGTGGCGGCCCGCGGGGTTGGGGGGCTCCCGGGCCATGTCCGGCATCCCGGGGTCGTGTCCGGGGTCCCGTTCGGCTCAGACCGTCGTGATGACCTGGTCTGCCTCAAGGCGCGGGGAGCGCGGGAACCAGGCGTCCTCGGCGGGCCGGCCGATGTTGACCACCATCAGCGGGGTGTGGTCGCCGTCGAGGAACTCCTTCTGGACGCCCGCGAAGTCGAAGCCCGTCATCGGACCGGCGGACAGGCCGGCGGCACGGACGCCGATGATGAAGTACGCGGCCTGCAGCGCGGCGTTGAGCGCGGCGGCACCCTCACGGGCCGGGCGCTCGGCGAAGAAGAGGTCCTTGGCCTGCGGGAAGTGCGGGAGAAGGGCCGGCAGCTCCTCGTGGAACTCGTTGTCCGCGGAGAGGATCGCGACGAGCGGGGCGGAGGCGGTCTTCGGCTGGTTGCCCTCGGCCATGTGCTGCACCAGGCGCTCGCGGGCCTCGGCGGAGCGGACCAGGGTGATGCGCAGCGGCGACTGGTTGAAGGCGGTCGGCCCGTACTTGACCAGGTCGTAGATCGCCTGCACCTGCTCGTCGGTCACCGGCTCGTCGGTGAAGGCGTTGGCGGTGCGGGCCTCGCGGAACAGCAGGTCCTGGGCGGCGGGGTCAAGAACGAGAGACATGAAACAAAACCTTCTCGGAGCGTGCGTCGGATCCGGGGGATCGGCTGACACGTGTGACGGTACGCCGAGTAGGTTTAAGTTTCAACCAAAAGTGGACCAGGGTGATCCGCTTCACATATACATGGCCGGACCAATTACCTGACGGAAGAAAGGGGGCGACACCGCCTTCGTGCCGCCCCGCCCCTGCCTGCTCCCTGCCTGCTCCTGGTAAGTGTCTGCTCGGAGCCGGCCGGTACCGCTGCGGAGTCAGCCGTTGTCCGCCGCAGCCTCGTCCTTCTCTTCCTCTTCCTCCGCCAGCGCCGCGTCGAGGCGGGCGCGGGCCCCGTCGAGCCAGCGCCGGCACACCTTCGCCAGCTCCTCGCCGCGCTCCCACAGGGCGAGCGACTCCTCAAGCGTCGTACCGCCCGTCTCCAGGCGTCGTACGACCTCGATGAGTTCGTCGCGCGCCTGCTCGTACCCGAGCGCCTCGTCCGTCGTGCCGGCCGTGCCGGTCCTGCTGGTCATGCGTCCACCCTAGGGTCTGCCTCAGACATCGACTCGTACCGTGAACTCGCCCTCGGCGACCCGCGCCCGCAGGCTCTCGTCCGCCGTCACCTCGTCCGGGGACCGGACGGCGTGGCCGTCGGACTTCTGCAGCACCGCGTACCCCCGCTTCAGGGTCGCGGCGGGGGAGAGGGCCACCACGCGCGCGTGGGTGTGGGTCAGCTCCGAGTCGGCGCGGTCCAGGAGATGGCCGAGCGTGCGGCGACCGCGGTCCAGGAGTGCGGCCACGTGGTCGGCGCGCTCGTCCACCATCCGGTGCGGATCCTCTATCGAGGGGCGGGCCAGCGCGTGCGCGAGCCCCCGCTCCTCACGCTCGATGAAGGACCCGACGCACCGGCGGGCACGGTCCCGCAGGAACCGGACCCGCTCGTACTCCTCCCCGACGTCCGGTACGACCTTCTTCGCGGCGTCGGTCGGGGTGGAGGCGCGCAGGTCGGCCACGTGGTCCAGGAGCGGGTTGTCGGGCTCGTGGCCGATGGCCGACACGACGGGCGTACGGCAGGCCGCGACCGCCCGGACGAGCTGCTCGTCCGAGAACGGAAGCAGGTCCTCCACGCTGCCGCCGCCGCGCGCCACGACGATCACGTCGACGTCGTCGAGCGCGTCCAGGTCCTTGACCGCCTGCACGACCTGCGGAACCGCGTGAACGCCCTGTACGGCGACATTGCGCACCTCGAAGCGGACGGCCGGCCAGCGGTGGCGCGCGTTCTCCAGGACGTCCCGCTCGGCGGCGGAGGCGCGGCCGGTGACCAGGCCGACGAGCTGGGGCAGGAACGGGAGCGGCTTCTTGCGCTCGGCGGCGAACAACCCTTCCGCGGCCAGGGACTTCTTCAACTGCTCCAGGCGGGCGAGCAGTTCGCCGACGCCGACCGGCTTGATCTCGACGGCTCTCAGCGACAGCTGTCCGCGCGGCGCGTACCACTCGGGTTTCGCGTGGACGACGACGCGGGCGCCCTCGCTCACGACGTCGGCGATGGCGTCGAACACCTGCCGGTAGCAGGTCACACCCACGGAGATGTCGTGCGACGGGTCGCGCAGCGTCAGGAAGACGACGCCGGCGCCCGGGCGGCGCGACAGCTGGGTGATCTGCCCCTCGACCCACACCGCGCCCAGCCGGTCGATCCATCCCCCGATGAGCCGCGACACCTCGCCGACGGGGAGGGGTGCGTCGGCGGACGTATTGAGAGCCATGAGCCGAGCGTAGCCGCACCCTCTGACACAGCCGAAGCTTGTACCCGGGTGCGCCCCGGCGGGGGCGAGCCGCGCAGTTCCCCGCGCCCCCAAGGCCAAAAGACTGCGCAGTTCCCCGCGCCCCTGGGCGGGACGGGGCGCAGCCCCTCCCCGAGGGGCGCGGGGAACGGCGCGAGCACCCCCACCGGCCCGCAGGCGAACGTGGTCTTCAGGGGCGCGGGGAACTGTGCGAGCAACCCCCACCGGCCCGCGGACGAATGTCGTCTTCAGGGGCGCGGGGAACTGCGCGATCAGCCCCCACCTACCCGCACCCACCCCACACCCCCGCCACCCCGCAGGGGCAGCGCGCGCGTTCAGCCGGACGTGGACGTGGCCGCCCGCTGGGCGACCAGCACCCCGGCCCCCACCAAAAGCCACACCGCCCCCACCACCCGCGCCGCCCCAGACGCCTCAAAGATCACCAGCACGGTGACCCCCGCCCCCACCACGGGCACCACCACATGCCGCCACCACACAACCACCCCGCCCGCCCCCCGTCGCCGCACGGCGAACCACCCCACCACGCTCGCGTGCAGCAACGTGAACGCCGTCAGCGCACCCACGTCGACCACCGACACCAGATGGTCCATCCCGTCGTCGCGCCGCGCCGCCCACACCGCGGCCACGAGCGTGATGACGGCCGCGCAGAGCAGCGCGACCCGTGGCACCCCGGAGTCCGTTCTCGACAGGGCCCGCGGCAGCCGCCGCTCCCGGGACATCGCGAACAGCAGCCGCCCGGCCGCCGCCTGCCCGGCCAGCGCCGCGAACGCCGCCCCGATCGCCTTGCTGACGGCCACCAGGTCATGCAGCCACGTGCCGACGGAGGCGTCCACGGCGTCGTAGAAGGCCGATCCCTGTTTCACCGGATCATCGGCGAGCCGCGCCGACGACATCGGCTCCAGCAACGCGACGAGGTAGGTCTGCGCGATGAACAGCACCCCGGCGAGCGCGAGGCAGAACAGCACCGCCCTGGCGACCTTCTCCGAGCTGCCGGTGACCTCCTCCGCGAAGGAGGCGATCGCGTCGAAGCCGAGATACGACAGCACCGCGATCGACACCGCTCCGAGGACCGCGGACAGCGCGAACGCCCCCTGCGAGCCGTCTCCGGAGAACGGCGACAGCCAGCCCCGTTGCGCCCCGTCGCGCGCGAGGACGACGATCGCCGACACGAAGAAGACGAGGAGGACCACGATCTCCATCGCGAGCACCAGGAAACCCACGCGCGCGGCGACCCGTACGCCCCACAGGTTCAGCAGCGTCGTCACGACGACCGCGAGCGCCGTCCACACCCAGCGTGAGACGTCCGGGACCAGGGAGTTCATCGCGATCCCGGAGAAGAGGTACGCCACCGCCGGGATGAGGAGGTAGTCCAGCATCGCCATCCACCCGGCGATGAACCCGGCCTCTTTTCCGAGCCCCGCGCGCGCGTAGGCGAACACCGAACCCGCCTGGGGGACGACCCGCACCATCTGCGCGTAGCTGAACGCGGTGAACGCCATCGCGACCGTGGCGACCACGTAGACCAGCGCGACCGCCCCGTGCGACCTGGCGTCGAGGGTCCCGTAGACACCGACCGGCGCCATGGGGGCGATGAACAGCAGCCCGTACACGACCAGGTCGCGGAAGCCGAGACTGCGCCGCAGGCCCTGTTCGCCGCCGGCCGTGCGGGCCGGTGAATCCGTACCGGACATCCATGCCTCCCGAGAGTCGTGACGCCTCCGCCCCCGCTCCGCTCCCCGGCCCCCGACCAGTCTCTCCGTGGACGTGATCTTTGACCTGTCGGGCGCACCCTTACGATGGGACGCATGACTGCTTCGACTGGCCGCCGTGTCCTGCTCGCCGCCCCCCGTGGCTACTGCGCGGGTGTCGACCGTGCCGTGATCGCCGTCGAGAAAGCCCTGGAGCAGTACGGGGCCCCGATCTATGTCCGTCACGAGATCGTCCACAACAAGTACGTCGTGCAGACCCTGGAGAAGAAGGGCGCGATCTTCGTCGAGCGGACCGCGGAGGTCCCCGAGGGGTCCATCGTCATGTTCTCGGCGCACGGTGTCGCCCCCGTGGTCCACGACGAGGCCGCGGCCGGGAAGCTCGCCACCATCGACGCGACGTGCCCGCTGGTCACCAAGGTCCACAAGGAAGCCGTCCGGTTCGCGGACGACGACTACGACATCCTCCTCATCGGTCACGAGGGCCACGAGGAGGTCATCGGCACGTCCGGAGAGGCGCCCGACCACATCACGCTGGTCGACGGCCCCGGTGACGTGGCGAAAGTCGAGGTCCGCGACCCCTCCCGGGTCGTCTGGCTGTCCCAGACGACGCTGTCGGTCGACGAGACCATGGAGACGGTGGACGCCCTCAAGGAGAAGTTCCCGCAGCTCATCTCCCCGCCGAGCGACGACATCTGCTACGCCACGCAGAACCGCCAGCTCGCGGTGAAGCAGATGGGCGAGCAGGCCGATCTCGTCATCGTGGTCGGCTCGCGCAACTCCTCCAACTCCGTACGGCTCGTCGAGGTCGCCAAGCTCGCGGGCGCCCGGGAGGCGTACCTCGTGGACTTCGCCGACGAGATCGACGACAGCTGGTTCGAGGGCGTCTCGACGGTCGGCGTCACCTCCGGGGCCTCGGTGCCGGAGATCCTCGTGGAGCAGGTCCTGGAGTACCTCACCACGCACGGTTACGAGGACGTCGAGCTCGTGAAGGCGGCCGAGGAATCCATCACGTTCTCGCTGCCCAAGGAGCTGCGCCGCGACCTGCGCGCGGAGGCGGCGGCCCTGGTGGCGCAGCGCACCGGAACCACCCCCTCGGTCGAGTGACTGTCCGTCCCACGACGTAACGTAGAGCCATGCAGATCTTCGGCGTGGACATCGGCGGTTCAGGGATCAAGGGCGCTCCCGTGGACCTGGACAAGGGCGACCTGGCGGAGGAGCGCTACAAGGTGCTCACGCCGCATCCGGCGACACCCGACGCGGTGGCGGACGGTGTGAAGGAGGTCGTCGGTCACTTCGGCTGGACGGGCCCGGTCGGCATCACCTTCCCGGGCGTGGTCACCGGTGGTTCCACCATCCGCACGGCGGCCAACGTCGACAAGGACTGGATCGACACCGACGCGCGCGCCCTGCTCGGTGACCGGCTGGGCGGGCTGTCGGTGACCGTCCTGAACGACGCGGACGCGGCGGGCGTCGCCGAGATGCAGTTCGGCGCGGGCAAGGACCGCAAGGGCACGGTCTTCCTGCTCACGTTCGGTACGGGGATCGGCAGCGCCCTCTTCGTGGACGGCACCCTCGTCCCGAACACGGAACTGGGCCACCTCGAACTGAACGGCCACGACGCCGAGAAGCACGCCTCCACGAAGGCCAAGGAGGACCACGACCTCTCCTGGGAGCACTGGGCGCACCGCGTCCAGAAGTACCTCGCCCATGTGGAGATGCTCTTCTCGCCCGAGCTGTTCATCATCGGCGGCGGGGTCAGCCGCAAGTCGCAGAAGTTCCTGCCGCTGATCGAGGGCATCAAGGCGGAGATCGTGCCGGCGCAACTGCAGAACAACGCGGGAATCGTGGGCGCGGCGATGCGCGCGGCCCAGACGGACTGAGCGCCCGGCCCCACCCTCACCCCCGCCCCGTCAGGGGCGCGGGGAACTGCGCGGCCAACCCGCACCGGCCCGCAGCCGAGGTGCCGACGCCGACGGTCGGCCGGACAGCCAGGAGCGCCCGGCCGGCCCTTCAGGCCATCCGGCGACGCTGCGCGGCCTTCCTGGTCATCATCCGAGCCTTGCGCACGGTCACGATGACCCCGGCCAGCAGCGTCCCGCCGTACAACCATCCCGCGTGCATCGCGAGGGCGGTGACGAGGCCCATCACCCGGCCGCCGAAACCGCCCTCGCTGTCCGCGATGGGCAGGAGGCCGACGGCGAAGGCGATCGGTACGGCGACGACCGCCGTGACGAGGTCGGCCCGCCGCACCCACACCGCGGTCAGCACGCAGACCGGCAGGAACAGCACTCCGTAGACGACGAGCGACGCCCCGAACAGCAGTTGGATCAGACAGGCCAGCGCGAACATCGACGCGGCGCAGAACAGGCCGCTGCCCAGACCGGTGAGCCGGGGGTTGGGAAACCGGCGTACCGCCTGCACGAGCGGCGAGACGGACTTCGCGGTACGCGGGACACCGGCCCCGGCCTGCCGGGCCGTACGGGCACCGCCCCGTCCGGCCTGCGGGGGAAGGGGCGAGCCGCCTCGCGACGGCTGTGACTGGGGAGGACGTGTCCTGTGTTGCTCCACTGGTCCAACTTAGGTCGGGTTATGTGTGGAATGACCCCCTAGACACGCGCTTTGGTCGACCTTGGCCAAGCGTTCGACACGTCGCCGGTGCGAGGCGTGGCACGCCGTAGACTGATGAATCGGCCTGAGCACCCCTCCGGGCCCCAGTCATCGCCCCACACCCTCACGTACGGGAAGTCGCAACGTGTCGCTCACGATCGGAATCGTCGGTCTGCCGAATGTCGGCAAGTCGACCCTTTTCAACGCCCTGACCAAGAACGACGTGCTGGCGGCCAACTACCCGTTCGCCACGATCGAGCCGAACGTGGGCGTGGTCGGTGTCCCCGACGCCCGGCTGACCAAGCTGGCGGAGATCTTCGGCTCGCAGAAGATCCTGCCCGCGACCGTGGACTTCGTCGACATCGCGGGCATCGTGCGCGGCGCGAGCGAGGGCGAGGGCCTGGGCAACAAGTTCCTCGCGAACATCCGCGAGTCGGACGCGATCTGCCAGGTCATCCGCGCCTTCAAGGACGAGAACGTCGTGCACGTGGACGGCAAGGTCTCGCCCAAGGACGACATCGAGACGATCAACACCGAGCTGATCCTCGCGGACCTGCAGACCATCGAGAAGGTCCTGCCGCGCCTCCAGCGGGAGTCGCGGATCAAGAAGGACGTCGTGGCGAAGGTGACCGCGATCGAGGCGGCGAAGGACATCCTGGACGCGGGGCAGACGCTGTTCGCGGCGGGCATCACCCAGGGCTCCGACCAGGAGGCCATGCTCCACGACCTGCACCTGCTCACGGTCAAGCCGTTCCTGTACGTCTTCAATGTCGACGAGGACGAACTGACCGACGACGCGTTCAAGGCCGAGCAGAGCGCGCTGGTCGCCCCCGCCGAGGCGATCTTCCTCAACGCCAAGCTGGAGTCGGACCTCGCGGAACTCGACGACGAGGAGGCCATGGAACTCCTCCAGTCGGTCGGCGTCGAGGAGCCGGGCCTCGCCAGGCTCGCGCACGTCGGCTTCAACACCCTCGGCCTGCAGACCTACCTCACGGCCGGCCCGAAGGAGTCCCGCGCCTGGACGATCAAGAAGGGCGCCACCGCCCCCGAGGCCGCCGGAGTCATCCACACCGACTTCCAGAAGGGCTTCATCAAGGCGGAGGTCATCTCCTTCGAGGACCTCGTCGAGACGGGCTCGGTCGCGGAGTCCCGCGCCAAGGGCAAGGCGCGCATGGAGGGCAAGGACTATGTGATGCAGGACGGCGACGTGGTGGAGTTCCGCTTCAACGTCTAGTTCCGCCCCGAACCGCCCCCCGACCCGCGTCCGTGCGGGTCAGGGGGCGGTTTGCTGTGTCCCGGCCGACGGCCAGTTGCGCATCGCCATGTCCGCCACCAGTTGCAGCTCCTCGCGGGGGGCGCCGCCCGCGGCCTGGACCGCGATGCCGTTCGCGACGGTCATGAGGTAGCGGGCGAGCAGGGCGGGGTCCAGGTCCGGCGGTAGGTCGCCTTCGTCGACGGCCTGCCGGAAGCGGTCGTGGAGGAGGTCCATGCCCTCGTTGCGCCAGGTGACCAGGGTGTCCCGGGCGGTGCGTCCCGGCTCGCCGGCGGCCAGGGCGCCCTGGACTCCGAGGCAGCCGGTGGGGCCGCCGGGCTGGGTGCTCGTCCGGACGGAACCGTTGAGGAACGCCGTGGCCACCTGCCGCGCGGTCGGCTCCCGTGTGGCCCGGACACTGTAGGAGGCGGGCCCCTCGGTGTAGCGCTCCAGGGCCTTGCGGAACAGGTCCTCCTTGTTGCCGAAGGCCGCGTACATGCTCGTACGGGTGATGCCCATGGCGCCGGTCAGGTCGGTGAGGCTGGCGCCTTCGTAGCCCTGCTCCCAGAAGACCCGCATGGCGCGCTCCAGGGCCTCTTCGGTGTCGAAGCCCCTCGGCCGGCCGATCGCTGCCTTCTGTCGCGTCTCCATGCAACCCATCCTACCTTTCCGTACCGGTCGGTGCGGATGTGTTACGGTCCTCCCCGATGTCAATCAGTACCGATCGGTACTGATGTTTACGGAGGTCATCCGAATGGGACAGCTCGAAGGCAGGACCGCCGTCGTCACCGGCGGCGGCACCGGGATCGGCCTGGCCGCCGCCGTACGGCTGGCGGCCGAGGGCGCGCACGTGTTCATCACCGGCCGGCGCGAGGCCGAACTGGACAGGGCCGTCGAGGCCATCGGTCCGGAGAGGGCCACCGCGGTGGCCGGTGACATCTCCGACCCGGCCGACCTGGACCGGCTGTACGACGCGGTCCGCGCCCGGGGTCGGGGCCTGGACGTCCTCTTCGCCAACGCCGGCAGCGCGTCGTTCGCCACGTTGGAGGAGAGCACCGAGGACCACGTCGACCGGATCTTCGGTGTCAACGTCCGGGGCACGGTGTTCACCGTCCAGAAGGCGCTGCCGCTGCTCAACGACCGCGCCTCGGTCATCCTCAACTCCTCGGTGCGCGCCGACGACGGCGTCGCCGCGTTCGGTGCGTACGCGGCCTCCAAGGCGGCGATCCGGTCCTTCGCCCGGACCTGGGCCAACGAGCTCAAGGACCGCGGTGTCCGGGTCAACGCGATCTCCCCGGGCACGATCGACACCCCCGGGCTCGACGCCGTGGTCGCCACGCAGGATGTGCCGGACGCGGCGGATGTGCCGGACGGGTCAGCCGTCGCGGGTCCGCCCGTCACCAAGGCGCAGTTCGCCGCGGCCGTCCCGCTCGGCCGGATCGGGCGGGCGGCCGAGGTCGCCGACGCCGTGGCCTTCCTCGCCTCCGAGCAGAGCAGCTTCGTCCTCGGGGCCAACCTCTACGTCGACGGCGGCGAGAACCAGCTCTGACGGATCGCCGCAACCCCCGTACGCCCCGTTGTCCCCCACGCGAGCGACAAGCAATGCCCACCCCGGCGGGACGTTCCGAGGTACCCCCTCCTCATAGCGTTCCTCTCGATGCAGGGGCGGCCGGGCCGCCGGTCGAGAAGGGGAAGATGTCATGTCGCTCTGGAACACGCAGGCCGTGCGATGGGTCAAGGACCAGTACACGCAGTCGCACGTCGAGCCCACCCGCCGGGTGTGGCCGGCCGGGGTGCGGCTCGCGGTGATGGTGGTGCTGTTCGTCCTGGTGACGGGGCTCGCGGCGGGGATGAGGAGCGTGGCGGGCGACAACCCGGTGCTGTCCCTGCTGTTCGGCGCGGCGACCGCGGTGATCGCCCTGACGGTCTACGCGGCGGCCGTACGGTTCCTCGAACAGCGCCCCGTGCCCGAACTGGACCCCGCCGACGCCGCATCCGGTCTGCGCGTCGGTACCGCCGCCGGCCTCGGACTCTTCGTCGCGACGCTCGCGCTGATCGCCCTGTTCGGCGGATACGGCACGGAGGGCGGGGTGTCCGTCGGCGGCGCCCTGACCGTCCTCGGGATCATGGCCGGGGTCGCGGTCGTCGAGGAGATCCTCTTCCGCGGCATCATCTTCCGCCTCGTCGAGGAACTCACCGGTACGCGGGGCGCGATGGTGATCTCGGGCGTGCTGTTCGGAGGCCTGCACCTCGTCAACTCCGGTGCCACCGTGTGGGGCGCGCTCGCCATCGCCATCGAGGCCGGTCTGATGCTCGGCGCCGTCTACGCGGCCACCCGTTCCCTGTGGATGCCGATCGGCCTGCACTTCGGCTGGAACTTCGCCCTGAGCGGCATCTTCGGCGTCACGGTCTCCGGCAACGAGGACCAGCCCACCGGCCTGCTCCACGGTGTGCTGTCGGGCCCCGAGGCGATCACCGGCGGCGGCTTCGGCCCGGAGGCCAGCATCTTCGCCATCCTCGTCTGCACGGTCCCCACGGTCGTGTTCCTGCGCCTGGCCAAGCGCAGGGGCCGCCTCTACACCCGGCAGCAGCTCAGGTCCGCGGGGACGACCGCCTCGTCCTGACCACGAGGGCCGGGACGACCGGCCCCGCCGGACGAAGAGCGCCTACGGATCTCCGTAGGCGCTCTTCGTCCGTGCGCGTCCTTGCCTGTGCGTGTCCCTGTCCGTGCGCGTCCGGGTCAGGTCACCAGCCCCTGGCGGTACGCGTACACCACCGCCTGCACCCGGTCGCGCAGATTGAGCTTCGCCAGGATGCGGGAGACGAAGGTCTTGACCGTCTCCGGGCTGATCACGAGGGTCGCGGCGATCTCGCTGTTGGAGAAGCCGTTCGCGATGAGGCGCAGGACCTCCAACTCGCGTGGCGTCAGCGGGATGTCCTGCGGAGCGGTGCTGTCGGCGGGGCGGATGCGGGCGGCGTAACGGCCCACGAGGCGGCGGGTCACCTCGGGGTCCAGCAGGGCCGCGCCCGCGCCCACGGTCCTGATGCCGTGCAGGAGTTGGGCCGGGGGCGCGTCCTTGAGCAGGAAACCGCTCGCCCCCGCGCGCAGCGCCTCGTACACGTACTCGTCGAGGTTGAACGTGGTCACCACGAGCACCTTGACGGGATGCGGTACCCCGGCGCCGGCCAGCAGGCGGGTGGCCTCGATGCCGTCGAGCACCGGCATGCGTACGTCCATCACCACGACGTCCGGGCGGACCTGGGCGGCGAGATCGACCGCGGCCCGCCCGTCCCCGCACTCGCCCGCCACCTCCAGGTCGGGCTGGGCGTCGATGATCGTCACCAGGCCGGTGCGGATCAGCACCTGGTCGTCGCAGACCAGGACCCGGATCGGGGAGGCCACGGGTGCGCTCACGAAGGGCTCCCGGCGGGTATGCGCGCCCGGACGACGAAGCCGCCCTCCGTCCGCGGGCCCGCGCTGAAGTCGCCGCCCAGGATGTCGACCCGCTCGCGGAGACCGGCGAGACCCCGCCCGCTCCCGCCCGGGGAACCGGCCCCCGAGCCGGAACCGTCCGTACCGACCTCCACAGTGATCTCCCTTTCGGCGTGCCGCACCTGAACCGAGGTGCGGCTGCCGAGAGCGTATTTGAGGGCGTTGGTCAGCGCCTCCTGCACGACCCGGTAGGCCACGAGTTCGGCGCTGCCGGCGGGCTGCGCCGGGGTGCCCTCCTCGGTGAACTCCACCGGCTGCCCGGCCAGCCGCGTCCGCTCCACGAGCGCGAGCAGCCCGCCGCCGGACGGCGTCCGCGGCTCGGTTCCCCGGTCGGTGCCGTGGCCCGTGCCGTGGTCCGGGTTGAGCAGGTCGAGCAGGTGCCGCAGATCGGCGATGGCCCGCCGGCCGGTGTCGGTGACGGCGGTCAGGGACTGGTCGAGGCGGTCGGGCGAGGCGGTGAGATAGCGCGCCGCCTCGGCCTGCACGACCATCGCCGTCACATGATGGGTCACGACGTCGTGCAACTCCCGGGCGATACGGGTGCGTTCGGCGGTCCGGGTGTCCTCGGCGATCCGGAGCCGGTGCTCGGCGTCCGCGACCCGCGTCGAGCGCAGCCACGCCCCGAGGCCCCACGCCAGGACCATCGCCAGATAGAACGTGACGAGTTCGCTCGGCGGCTCACCCGGATCGAGCCGGGCGAACGCCACCGCCAACGGCACGTACGCCACGGAGAAGACGAGCGCGGCCGTACGCCGATGCCGTACCAGGTGGGCCCCCACGCTCAGCAGCGCGATCGGCAGGGCGGTGCCCGCGAACGAGTGGTAGCCGCGGAGCTGGTCGACGGCGAACCCCACCGACACCAGGGCGAGACAGACGGCCGGCCAGCGGCGGCGCACGGCGAGCGGGAGGCTCTGGAGGGCGATCAGCAGAAGAGCCAGGGCGTCGAGGGGACGGTTCGGCAGGCCGCCGATCTGCGTCCCGTGGGCCTCAGGCAGGAACGAGACGGCGAGAAGCAGCAGCCCCAGCGGAAGGTCCCGGACGATGACGTCGGAGCGGCGCCACCACTGCGGAACCCGCCGCCGCACCAGGGCGGGCCACCGGTCACGGGCCCGCCGAAGACTGACCATCCCGATCATCGGGGGAGTGTAGCGGTGGCGCCGGCGCGCTCGGCACGGCCGCCGCGCGGCACCACCCGGCCGCGCCGGTGGGCCAGCCACATGAACACGATCGTCGCCAGCACGCAGAACAGCACCGAGTACACGCTTCCCTCCGGGCCGAAGTCGCCGCCGGTGAGCAGCGACGGGCCCGACATCGAGGAGTCGAGCAGCCCCGGAGGGGTGTCGTTGCCGGAGACCTCGGTACTGAAGACGCCGGACGCGGCGTAGTTCCAGCCGAAGTGCAGGCCGATGGGCAGCCACAGCGAGCGGGTGGCGACATACGCGGCGGTGAGCATGCCGCCCGCCTCGACGGCGATGGCGGCGGCGCCCCACAGGCTGGCGTTCGGGTTGAGCAGGTGCGACAGGCCGAACAGCGCGCCGGTCAGCACCAGCGCGATCCAGGTGCCGATGCGCTCCTCGGCGATACGGAACAGGACGCCGCGGAACATCAGTTCCTCCGTCACCGCGGCGGCGGCCATGAAGCCGAGCAGGCCCATCGCGCCCGACCGCGAGTCGATGCCGTCGACCTCGTAGTACCCGGAGGTGAAGAGGTTGACGATGACGGCACTGAACAGCGCGACGCCGATCAGGGTTCCGCGGCCCAGCGCGGTGGGGGCTTCCTCCAGGGCCAGTTCGGTGACCGGGCGCCGCTCGGTCCGCCCCACCACCCACCGGTAGACGAACACCGCGAGCACGGCCGCCGGTACGCCGACGAGCAGCTGGAGCCACGGTCTGCCCTCCGCCGCCGTGATGCCCTGACCACCGACGAAAGCGACCGCGACGACAGCCACGAGCTGCCAGACGAACCTCATGAGGACTCCTGCACCGGAGCCGCGGCCGAGTGCCGCGGGCTGTGCAGAAAGCTAGGGATCCGGCGGCCGGGAATCGTCACCGCCCGGTGGACACCTGCGCGTAGCTCGGACGGGGGACAGACCGGGGCGGCGGGCGTACGCGCCTTTTTCCGCCCCGCGACGGGAACCGGCCCGAGCCCTCCGTGCGTTGAGCGGTACAGAGGGACCGAAAAGGGACCGGCTGGGGGGCTGCGATGACGTACGAACGGCAGGGCGTGGGCCTTCCCGCTCCGCAGTCGCGCGGTGAGCGGGCCAGGAGCGCGGCCGTGCTGACCGGCGGCTGGGTCGCCCTGCTCTGGGTGCTCGAAGGCATCGACGCGGTGAGCGGCCATGCGCTGGACACGTTCGGCATCACCCCGCGCGAGTTCGGCGAGCTGCGCGACATCGTGCCCGCCGCCTTCCTGCACTTCGGCTTCGACCATCTCGCGGCGAACAGCGTGCCGCTGCTCGTCCTCGGCTTCCTCACCGCGCTGTCCGGCACCCGCCGCTTCCTCGCCGTCGTCACCGTGACGATCCTCGTCAGCGGCCTGGGCGTCTGGCTCACCGCGCCCGCCCACTCCCTGACCGCGGGCGCGTCCGGCGTCGTGTTCGGCCTCTTCGGCTACCTGCTGGTACGGGGCTTCGTGGACCGCCGTATCGGTGATGTGGTCGTGGGACTCCTCGTCGGCGCGGTGTACGGCTCGATCCTGTGGGGCGTCCTGCCGACGGCGACCGGGGTCAGCTGGCAGGGGCATCTCTTCGGGCTGCTGGGCGGAGTGGCCGCGGCCTTCGCGTTCCGCCGCCCTCGCGGCGACGCCCGAATACGCGTCTAGCCGGAGTACGGGCCGGGCGTCCGGGTTGGGCGTACGGGTCGGGCATCCGGGCCCGGCCTGCGAGCCGGTCCGGAGCGCCCCCCGTGCGCCCCGGACCGAATGCGCCCTGCCCCGACTCCGGCCCCAGGGTGGACAGGACGTCGCCGACGAGCCTCTTCCCCCAAAGAGTGCCCGTCGGCGACGAACTCGGGCGGCCCGTCCGGGCAGGCCGCACCTGTGCGGGTCACCGGCACCGTTCGACAAGGCCGGGGCGACACCGTGCGGGCACGTTGGCGCCGCGGGTGGCCAGTGCTCCTGTCTGCCGGTGACCAAGCCCTTGCTCCCGATAAGCTCCGCACGGACAGGTTCGTTCGTATCCGCGGCAATGTGGAGTGGTCTGCTGTTGCCAGCGTTCTTTTGGCAACACGGGGCGGACAGCGGACTGTTGGGGGGATGACGATCGAGGACAACGCCTTGGGCTCCGAGCTGCGCCGCCGCCGTGTCGCGGCAGGACTGTCGCTCAGTGAACTGGCCCACAAGGTGCACTGCAGCCGCAGCTTCCTGAGCCGGGTCGAGACCGGTCAGCGGCGGGCGTCCGTGGAGCTGGCGCAGCTGTGTGACCAGGTGCTGGATGCCAAGGGGGTGCTGACGGCCCTGGCTCCGCCGAGCCTCGACTCCTTACCGAGGCCGGTCAGGACCCGGTCCGCGAGACGGACGGCGGGACCGGCCGGCGGAGGTCGTCCGGTGGGGGCCGTCGCCCAGCGGCGCCACGAGTTCGACCGACTGCTCAGACGCGGCGACCTGAGCCACACCACCGGTGACATGCGGGAGGCCGACCGGCTCTACCGGGCCGCGCTGCACGGCGCCGCCGGGGACCCCAGGGCGCAGGCCGAGGCCGTGATCCGGATGGCCCGGCGGTGGTCGGACCCCGGGCAGGTCGACCACGAAGTGCTGCATCTCATCAGGAACAGCCTCGCCGAGTTACAGGGCGACGGCGGGGCCGAGGCCGTGGGCCTGCGGCTGCGCCTCACCGCACACCTGGCGAAGAAGGTGTCCATGGCGGTCAGCGAGGACACCGCGGCCGGCCGGGTGGGCCCCGAGGAAGGGGCCGGACTCGCCGACGACACACTGAGCCGATTATCGGCGCACGGCAGAGACGGCAGAGACGGCAGAAACGCTCGTCACAGCAGAGACCTTCGGGACGGCAGCGACGCCCGGGACGACGAGGTGCGCTGCGAAGTGCTCACCGAATGCCGCTGGGCGCGCTACGACTTCACCCCGGCGGCCGACGCCCTGGAGCTGTCCCGGCAACTGCACGACGCCGCGGTCCGGCTCGACTCCCCCTACTTCCACGGCGAGGCGCTGATGGCCCTCGTCATCGACCAGTTGCGCACCGGCAGGGTCTACAGCGCACTGGCCACCACGAGCCAGTACCGCAAGTACGCCGCCGACACCCGCAGCGTCCTCGCCACCTGGCAGCGGCACACCCTGGACGCCCTGCTCGACCTGTGGCACGGCAGGTTCGACGCGGCGGCGGCCTGGATCCTCGGCGAGTCGCCGAAGTACATCGAAGGACTGCACGCCGATCTCGCGGTCCCCGCCGACGCCCTGCGCCAGACCCGCCTCGGCCAGGCCTTCTGGCTGCTGCGCGAACAGGGCCGGATGGCGGAGCTGTTCACCTCGGACCTGGCCGAGGACGTCGAACGGCACGCCTACTTCCCCATCTGGCGGGCCGGCCTCGCGCTCGCCCTCTGCGAGACGGGACAGCACGCCGAGGCGGCGGACCTGCTGACGGGCTTCGCCGCCGACACCGTCGACTTCAGCCGGTTCCCGCCCTCCGGCTGGGCGGTGCCCACCCTCGTCGTCCTCGCCGAGGCCTGCGCGGCCCTGGACATCCAGGGCGGGTACGAGAGCCCGCTGAGGGAGCTCGTGCCGGGACTGCGGGAGCGGTTGGCGCCGCACGACGGACAGCAGATCGCGCTGGCCGGCTGGCCCACCGTGCTGGTCGGCTCGACCGCGCGGGCCCGCGGCCTCCTGGCGCTGGCCGCCGGGGAGCCGGAGACCGCGCTCGGCCACTTCCGGCAGGGCGCTGTACCGGCCCGTTCGTCGCAGCCGGAACTGGCGCGGCTCCGGCTGGCCCGAGCCCGTGCGCTGCGCGCTGTCGGCGGTGCGGGCAACGAGGCCCAGGCGCAGAGCCTGCTGCAGGAGGCGCTGCGCAGCGCGCGGGCCTACGGCATGGCGGGGCTCGCGGCACAGTGCGGGCGGCTGCTGGCGGATCCGGCGGACACCGACCGGGCCTGACGCAGGTGCCGGACCGCGGGTCCACGGTCCGGAACGTGCGTCCGGGCCGGTTGTCGTACCCCCGTGCAAGGATGACCGCTCGATCGGGGTCTGCGGGGTACGGCGGGGTATGAGGGGCTTCATGGCGGAGGGCGAGAGGGCCGGCGGCAGCCCCGTGGCGGTGGGGCGCAAGGCGCGTGAGGTCGTCGCGCGCGGCGAGCGGCTGGCCGGGCTCGCCCGGAACGTGCTCGCCGACCACGTCCGCGCGGTGGAGCAGGTACGGGCCGCCCTCGCCCCGCTCCTCGCCGAACTGGTCGCCCAGGAACTGGAGGGCATCCCCGTCTCCCGGCTGAAGGACGTCACCGAGGGGCGGCTGCGGCTCGGGGCCCTGGAGACCGCCGGATTCGGCAGCGTACGGCCGGTGTTCGAGGCGAGCCGGTACGAGCTGCGGCAGATTCCGGGGGTCGGCGCGCAGACCGCCGACCAGGCGCTCGCCGCCGCCCGGCAGATCGCCCGCGCCCTGGAAGAGACCGTGTCCGTACGGATCGACGTGGACCACCCCGAGCCGCGGACCACCGCCCTGGTCATCGCGCTGCGGCGGATCGTCGAGGCGGGGCCCGACCTGCGCCGGGCCGTGGACGCGGCCCAGGGACTTGAGCGACAGCTCGCCGGGCTCCTGGCGGCGGCGCGTCCGGCCGGCGGGCGTCTGCGGATGGCCCTCCTCGGCAGGGCCGGACGGGAGAGCGCGCTCGCGGCGGCGACCGAGCTGCGCACCCTGGTCGCCGACGCCGTCTCCAAGGGCGTACCGATGCTGCTCACGCAGGCCTCCACCGATCTGCTGCGGGAGTCCTCCTCCGACGCCGGGGCGTGGGTGGACTTCGAGCTGCGGTCCGCGGAGTACTACAGCCAGCTCGCCGAGATCGCCGGCAGCGCGCCCGACGTCGAGGCGTCCGAGGGCTTTCTGCCCGCGGAGGTCGCCGAGCGGGTGCACGCGCAGGGGCTCGACGACACCCACCGCCGGGTCTCGCTGCGCGGCTACCAGTCCTTCGGCGCGCGGTTCGCGCTGGCCCAGCGGCGGGTGGTCCTGGGTGACGAGATGGGGCTCGGCAAGACGATCCAGGCCATCGCGGTCCTCGCGCACCTCGCCGCCGACGGGCACCGGCACTTCCTGGTGGTGTGCCCGGCGAGCGTACTGATCAACTGGACGCGGGAGATCGGCTCCCGCAGCACCCTGCGCGCGGTGCCCGTGCACGGCCCGGACCGGCTGGACGCGTACGCGGAGTGGCGTGAGCGCGGTGGGGTCGCGGTCACCACCTTCGACGTGCTGCACAGCCTGCCGGACCCGAAGAAGGCCGAACAGCATCCGCTGGACGCGCCCGCCGCGCTCGTCGTCGACGAGGCCCACTACGTGAAGAACCCCGAGGCCCGCCGGTCCCGGGCCGTCGCATGCTGGACGAACCGCTGCGAGCGGGTCCTGTTCCTCACGGGGACGCCCATGGAGAACCGGGTCGAGGAATTCCGTACGCTCGTCCGCTATCTCCAGCCCGATCTGGTGCCGAGGATCCAGGGCAGCGACGCGGTCGCCGGGCCGCACACCTTTCGCAGGTCCGTCGCCCCCGCCTATCTGCGGCGCAACCAGCAGGACGTGCTGACCGAACTGCCCGCGCTGGTCCAGGTCGACGAGTGGGAGGAGTTCAGCGCGGCCGACCAGGACGCCTACCGGCTCGCGGTCGCCGCGGGGAATTTCATGGCGATGCGCCGGGCCGCGTACGCGCACGCGGAGAAGTCGGCGAAGCTTCAGCGGTTGCGTGAACTGGTGACCGAGGCGGCGGCGAACGGGTTGAAGGTCGTCGTCTTCTCGTACTTCCGCGATGTGCTCGCCGCTGTGCAGGGGGCTCTGGGCGAGGGAGACGGTGGCCGTGGTGGTGGAGGTGGGGTCGTGCTGGGGCCGCTGGCCGGGGGTGTGCCCGCCGTGCGCCGGCAGCAGCTCGTCGACGAGTTCGCGGACGCGGCCGGTCACGCGGTGCTGCTCTGCCAGATCGAGGCGGGTGGGATCGGGCTGAATCTGCAGGCCGCGTCCGTGGTGATCCTGTGCGAACCGCAGGTCAAGCCGACGCTGGAGCATCAGGCTGTCGCGCGGGCGCATCGGATGGGGCAGGTGCGGTCGGTCCAGGTGCATCGGTTGCTGGCGACGGACAGTGTGGACGATCGGTTGTTGCGCATTCTTGAGAGCAAGGCGCGGCTTTTCGATGCGTACGCTCGGCGTAGCGATGTGGCTGAGGCTTCGCCTGACGCGGTGGATGTTTCCGATGGGGCGATTGCTCGGCGGATCGTCGAGGAGGAGCAGGAGCGGTTGGCTCTGACGGGCCGCGTCGTTCCTGGCGCGAGTTGAGGATTGCGCAGTTCCCCGTGTCCCTATTCGTGGCGCCGCGCTCCTAAACGGGGGTTGCCGGGCCTGATTTCAGGCCTGCTCCGCAGAGGGGGACTACTGCGGTGCGGGGGGTCAGGGGGGTTTCTCTCGTTGCCGCCCAGCACGCCGCTCCCGTGGACTCCACGTACAGGCCCTGGGAGGCCAGGTCGGTCTGGGCGTGGCGGATCTGGTCCTCCGTCACGGTGAGGAACGTGCCGCCGGACTCGCGTACCGCCCGCAGGATCTGGCGGGCCCTCGGCGGACGGGGGATCGCGATGCCCTCGGCGAACGTGGGGGCCGCCGGGGTGACCCCGACCAGGTCGTCCGCCCCGTCGTGCCAGGCGCGGGCGAGCGGGGCGACCGCCGCGGACTGGACCGCGTACAGCGCGGGTCTGCGGTCGATCAGGCCCGCCGCGTGCAGTTCGGCGACGGCGAGTGCCGCGCCGAGCAGGAGCGTGCCGTTCCCGACGGGCAGGACCAGCACCTCGGGGAGCTGGCCGCCGAGCTCCTCCCACACCTCGTGGACGTAGGTCTTCGTGCCGTGCAGGAAGTACGGGTTGAAGACGTGCGAGGCGTAGAACGTGCCCTCCTCGTCCGCCGCCTTCCGGGCCGCCCACGCGGTCGCCTCACGGTCGCCCGGCACCACTTCCAGCCGGGCCCCGTGCGCCGCGATCTGCTCCAGCTTCTTGGCGGACGTGCCCTCGGGGACGTACACCGTGCACGACAGCCGGGCCCGTGCGCAGTACGCGGCGACGGCCGTGCCCGCGTTGCCGCTGCTGTCCGCGACGACCCGCCGGGGCCGCAGCCGCAGGGCAAGCTCGGCGAGCATGACGGCCCCGCGGTCCTTGAAGGAGAGCGTCGGCATGAGGAAGTCCAGTTTCGCCGAGACGCCCTCCCGGAGCGTGACCAGCGGGGTGCGGCCCTCGCCCAGCGACACCGAGGGGGCCGGCAGCGGCAGGCACTCCGTGTAGCGCCAGAGTGAGTTGACCCTGCCCGTAAGGGACTTGAGGGGCGCGGGCGTCGGCGCGAAGTCCAGGTCGAGCGGGCCGCGGCAGACCGGGCAGCACCACGCGAGGGAGTCCGTGGGGACGCGCGTGCCGTCCACCGGGCAGAAACAATCCGGCAAGGGAGTCATTCCCGCAGGTTAGATGCCCCGGTCGATGACGGGGCGTCATGGCCGGCATAGGGCAGTTGCGTTGCCTGTGTGCAGGGCTCTTGTGCAGTGCCTGTGAGAGCCGCCATCTTTCTGGCTGAGCGTGTGCTTCGTCCCGCCGGACACCCGGAGTGAACCTGCCTCCGGCGCGCCCGTGCGACCCGCACCACCTTGTGCGTGCCCGACCGCACCCCTCTCACCACCGCATTACCAGCGCACCACCAGCGCACCACCGATTGAGGAGGATCCCTCAGATGGCAGTGACGCGTCATGCCCGGCGAAGACTGGCCGGTGGCGGATTCACCGGTGGACGATTCGCCGGAATCGCTCTCGGTATCGGCTCGGCAGCTCTCGTCGGCGGCCTCGTCTGCGCGCTCCCGGCCCGGGCCGCGGGCCCCGAAGGCCTCATCCAGTACGCGGGCGCGCCCGGCGCGATCGCGGACAGCTACATCGTGACGCTCCACGCGGACGCCGCGCAGGCCGGTTCGGCCGAGGGCAGGGCCCTGGCCGAGGAGTACGGCGCGACCGTCGAGCGTACGTACAGGAAGGCGCTGAACGGGTACGCCGTCGAGGCGAGCGCGGCCGAGGCACGGCGGTTCGCCGCCGATCCGGCCGTCGCCTCCGTCGTCCAGAACCGGGTCTTCTCGATCAGGACGACCCAGCCCGACCCGCCCTCCTGGGGCCTGGACCGCATCGACCAGGCGGCCCTTCCGCCGAACCGGAGCTACACCTACGACGACACCGCGGGCGAGGGCGTCACCGCCTACATCATCGACACCGGGGTCCGTATCACCCACACCGACTTCGGCGGCCGGGCCTCCTACGGCTACGACGCCGTCGACAACGACAACACCGCCCAGGACGGCCACGGCCACGGCACGCACGTCGCCGGCACGGTCGGCGGCACGTCGTACGGCGTCGCCAAGAAGGCGAAGATCGTCGGCGTGCGGGTGCTCGACAACTCCGGCTCCGGGACCACCGCCCAGGTCGTCGCGGGCATCGACTGGGTGACCTCCCACGCGGTCAAGCCGGCCGTCGCCAACATGAGCCTCGGCGGCACCGCCGACACGGCCATCGACACCGCCGTACGCAACTCCATCGCCTCCGGCGTCACCTACGCCGTCGCGGCCGGCAACGAGACGACCAACGCCTCGATCCGCTCGCCCGCCCGGGTCACCGAGGCGATCACGGTCGGCGCCACCACCAGCACCGACGCCAAGGCGAGCTACTCCAACTACGGCGCCGTCCTCGACCTCTTCGCCCCCGGCTCGTCCATCACCTCCGCCTGGGGCACGGGCGACAGCGCGACCAACACCATCTCCGGTACGTCGATGGCGACGCCGCATGTCACCGGAGCCGCGGCGCTCTATCTGGCGGACAACCCGACCGCCGGGCCGACCGCCGTACAGAGTGCGCTGGTCGCCGCTGCCACGACCGGGGTCGTCACCGCTCCCGGCAGCGGGTCGCCGAACCGGCTGCTGCGGGTCGGTGGCGGGGGGACGACCCCGCCGCCGGGTTCGTACTTCGAGAACACCGCGGACTTTGCGATCGCCGACAACTCCACGGTGAACTCGCCGGTCGTGGTGAGCGGGGTCTCCGGGAACGCGCCCGCGGCTCTCAGCGTGCCGGTGAGCATCGTCCACACGTACATCGGTGACCTCCAGGTGCAGTTGGTCGCTCCCGACGGGAGTGTGTACACGCTGAAGGCGTACGGGGTGGGTGGGGCCGCGGACGACATCGCCACCACGTACACGGTGAATGCGTCGTCCGAGGTCGCGAACGGGACGTGGACGTTGAGGGTGAGCGACAACGCTTCGCTGGACACGGGGTATGTCAACGGGTGGGGCCTGCGGTTCTGACCCGGGCCCAGCCTTCCTCGCCCCCGCCGCCCCTACCCTTCCCGTCACTGACTCGGGGGCGCTGCCCCCGAACCCCCGCTCCTCAAACGCCGGAGAGGCTAATCCCTAGCCTGTCCGGCGGGGGCGAGGAAACGTTGTTCCGTCCCCGCTCGTACGCCGCTTACCATGCGCTTTGTCGCACACGGTTCCGTATCGGCGGCACGCAGCGCATCACTCGGACGAGGAGCACAGCACACGTGGAGATACCCCCGCCCGCCGGGCCACCGCAGCCGCCGCAGGGGCAGCAGCCGCAGGGCCCGTACGGCGCATACCCGGGCCAGGGACCGGCCCCGTACCCGGGCCAGGGGCCGTACCCGCCGCAGGGGCCCGCCCCGTACGGGTACCAGCCCTGGGGGCACGGCTACTCCCCGTACAACAGCCCGGCGCCCGTCAACGGCCTCGCCATCTCCGCGCTGGTGCTCGGCATCCTCTGCTTCCTGCCGCTGGTCGGGATGGTGCTCGGGATCGTCGCGCTGGGGCAGATCCGGCGGAAGGGCGAGCGCGGCAAGGGCATGGCGGTCGCCGGGATCGTCCTGTCGGGACTCGGCACCGTGATCCTCGTGATCGCGCTCGCCACCGGCGGCGCGGCCGGCTTCTGGGAGGGCTTCAAGGAAGGCGCGCGCGACGCGGGCGGCAGCGGCGCCGTCTTCTCCCTGGAGAAGGGCCAGTGCTTCGACACGCAGGGCGGTTTCCTGGAGGGCATGGCCTACGACGTCGACACGGTGTCCTGCGAGGGCGAGCACGACGGCGAGGTCTTCGCCAACTTCCCGATGCCGGACGGCCGTTACCCCGGCGGCGACGCCGTCACCGAGGCCGCCGACGACAAGTGCTACTCGCTCCAGTACGCCTACGCGATGGACTCCTGGGCCGTCCCGGACGACGTCGACATCTACTACTTCACGCCCACGAGCGACAGTTGGACCTACGGGGACCGCGAGATCACCTGCGTCTTCGGCAACACGGACGCGAAGGGCAACCTGACCGGCTCCCTGCGCCAGGACGCCACGACCCTCGACGCCGACCAGGTCGCCTATCTGGAGGCGGCCGAGGTCCTGAACCAGGCGATGGACTCGGCGCCCGAGGAGGAGTACGTCGAGGACGACCTGCCCGGTCACAAGGCGTGGGCGACCCGGGTCTCGGGTGCCCTCACCGAGCAGGTCGGCCTGCTGCGCGGCCACCGGTGGCCCGCCGACGCGGAGAAGCCCGTCGCCGCGCTCGTCGAGCACCTGGAGTCCGCGAAGGACGAGTGGGCCGACGCGGCGAGGACCTCCGACGTGGACACCTTCTACGAGCACTACGGCAAGGCGCTGGACCTCACCGACGCGAAGAAGTCCGTCACGACCCGCAAGGCCCTTGGCCTTGAGTCGACCCCGCCGCCCGCGTACGAGGACGGGGGCGGTGACGGCGGCGATGGCGGCAGCGCCGGTGACGCCGAGGTGTAGAGCCGCCCGTAGCGGAAAGAAAGTGCCTGCGTAAAGCCCCCGAAGGCCCTACGTCATCACATCGAGTGATTCTTTGGCCTTTACTTGCCTGGTCCAACCCACGGTTGCCACCCTGTAGCTGTCTGTACAACCTGAGGGAGTGGCCAGTGACATTCGGTGAGCAGCCGGCGTATCTGCGCGTCGCCGGCGATCTTCGCAAGAAGATCGCCGACGGATCGCTGCCACCGCACACCAGACTCCCGTCGCAGGCCAGAATCCGCGAGGAGTACGGGGTCTCGGACACGGTCGCCCTGGAGGCCCGCAAGGTGCTGATGGCCGAGGGGCTGGTCGAGGGCCGCTCCGGGTCCGGTACGTATGTACGGGCGCGCCCGGTGCCCCGCCGGATCGCCCGCTCCGGATACCGGTCGGACAGCGGCTCGACCCCGTTCCGCCAGGAGCAGGCCGACCTGGCCGCACGCGGTACGTGGGAGTCGCACAGCGCGCAGACGGAGGCGAGCGGCGCCGTCGCCGAGCGGCTCGGCATCGAGGCCGGCGAGCGGGTGATGTGCACGAAGTACGTCTTCCGGGACGCGGGCGAGGCGATGATGCTCTCCACCTCCTGGGAGCCCCTCGCCGTCACGGGCCGCACTCCGGTGATGCTCCCCGAGGAGGGCCCCCTCGGCGGGATGGGCGTGGTCGAGCGCATGGCCGCCATCGACGTGGTCGTGGACAACGTCACGGAGGAGGTGGGCGCCCGGCCCGGTCTGGCCGAGGAGTTGTCGGCGCTGGGGGGAGTGCCGGGCCATGTCGTGCTCGTCATCCAGCGCACGTACTACGCGTCGGGCCGGCCGGTGGAGACGGCGGACGTGGTCGTACCGGCGGACCGGTACCGGATCGCGTATCACCTGCCGGTGAAGTAGGGGTCGCGGGCGGCGGTCCGAGGGGTGGTCCGGCGGTGTATTCCGGTCGTTCTCGCAGCCTTCCCCGGGTGGCGCCGGGGCCGGTCTTCGTGCCGTCGGCGGGACCCGCCTGGGGTGGCAAGGGGTGCCGGAGGGCGTATCCATGAGGATGCGCCCTCTTTGCGCTGGCCGGTTGCTTACGTCGTGTGTACCTCTTTGTGAAAAGCCGTATTCGCTGCGTGAAGGTTAGGCGTAGGCTCCGGCATATGCGGATTGCGGTTTCCTTATGGAACGGGGCTGGGCGCGAACCGGGGGCGGGGAGTGGAGGGGCGCGATGAATGACGGCACGATCACACTTCCCTGGCTTGTCGTCCGACAGGACGACAACGGCAATCGCTATCGCGTCGGCAGGTATGCGACCAGGGCCGAGGCCCAGAAGATCGCGGACAGCCTCGACGGCCGGGGACACAAGCAGCTGTACTGGGTCGAGCGGATCGCGCAGAACGGCGCGAGGTGACGGCCGTCGGGTGAGCGTGGGCCGGGCGGCGCGTGAGCGGCCCGTGAGCGGCGGCGGAGGGTTCCCGCGGCTCCCGTAGGCTCCCGCGCATGACCGAACTGATCGTGGTGGTGGGGGCCGCCGTGCTGAGCGACGGGCGCCTGCTCGCCGCGCGTCGCAGTGCGCCTGTGGAGTTGGCCGGGCGCTGGGAGCTTCCCGGGGGGAAGGTCGAACCGGGGGAGAGCTCCGAACAGGCTCTTGTACGGGAGCTCCGGGAGGAGCTGGGGGTTTCGGCGGAGGTCGTGCGGCGGGTGCCGGGGGAGTTCGCCCTGCGGGCGCCGTACGTGTTGCGGGTGTGGACGGTGCGGCTGCTGCCGGGGTCGCCCGATCCTCGGGCCCTTCAGGACCATGACGAGTTGCGCTGGCTGACGGCGGACGAGTTGTGGGACGTCGACTGGTTGGACCAGGACGTGCCGGCTGTCGCCGAGGTGGCGCGGGTGGTGTGGGGGGTTTCCTCGCCCCCGCCGCCCCTACCCGTCCCGTCACGTACTCAGGGGCTTCGCCCCCGAACCCCCGGTCCTCAAACGCCGGACGGCTGAAAGGCTCTTCAGCCCGTCCGGCGTTTGAGGACGAGCGCGTCAGCGCGACAAGGGGGTCCGGGGGCGCAGCCCCCGGGGGGATGCGATACACGCGTCGTACGTGGGACGCTCGCCCTCGCGGGGCGCGTGTGGAGAGTGATGCGGGCTCGGAGTACGCCGTTCGTGGCACGGCACGCCCTCGCGCGCGGTACTTCGCCCGGGATATCGGGTATGTGCCAGTAAACCCGATGAAATCGGACATGGTCCGACGTAGGCCTGGGAGTGAGCCGCGTGATTCACACCGAGGGCGAAGTCGCCGAGTGGACCTTCCCCGCGGAGCCGGGCGCCGTCAGGACCGCCCGTGCCGTGGTCCGCGGCCAACTGCGCTCCTGGGGCCTCGACGCCCTGAGCGATGTGACGACGCTGCTGGTCAGCGAGCTGGTGACCAATTCACTGCGGCACGCGACCGGCCCCATCGGCGTCCGCCTCGTACGTCCCTCGGGTCTTCTCGACGCCCTGCTCGTGGAGGTTTCCGACCCGCTGCCCGACCCGCCCCGGGAGCGCTCCGCCCAACCCGACGACGAGACCGGCCGGGGGCTGCGACTGGTGGCGGACGCCGCGCGCCGCTGGGGCACCAGACCAGGCGAAACGGGCAAGACGGTGTGGTTCGAGCTGGCCCTCCCCGGCTGATCGCCGGCCCCTCGGCACGGTCTGCGGGCGGTCCGGCCCGTCTCGGGTGGAGAGACGGGCCGAGTAGGTGGTTCGACGGGGTGCCACGTGGTTAGAAGACTGGGAGTGTTTGTCGCAGCCGGTCCTAAAAGCATCGGGACCGTGCTGTGATCGTGAACACCGTGTTGTGCGGCTCCGTAGTGCTGGATACTGCGGGCAGCCGCTTTCGGTGACCGGTGCCGGGCGCGGTGAGCTGGAGGGGACGGTTCGCGTGAGCGAGATACCAGCGAAGGCCACGGAGTCCGAGGATCCGTCGGGCGGCGCGATGGCTGATGCGACGACAGGCGATGACGCCACGCCCGCGGCGGGCAGGACGGCGGCCCGCGTGCCGGACGGGGCGTCGGGCGACTCGTCCGGTGAGGTCGTGTGGCAGAGCAGTCCGCCCGGATCGATCTACGACTACATCAAGGTCGCCTCCTTCTCGATCGGCCCCGACGGTCTCGTCGACCAGTGGAGCCTGCGCGCCGAGCAGCTCTTCGGCATCTCGACCGACCGCGCCGTGGGCATGGACCCCATCGAGGCCTTCCTGGCCGAGGACAGGCGTGACTTCGGCCAGCGGAAGATGGCCGAAGTCCTCGACGGCAGGGAGTGGACCGGTGTGGTCCCCTTCCGGCTGCCCGACCCGGGGGGCAGTGGCCGGATCATCGAGGGACTCGCCGAGGTGTACGTCATGCCGACGCGCACCGAGGAGGGCGAACGGGCCGCCGTGTGCATCGTGGTGGACGTCCGCACGCTCCGCAGCATCGAAACCGACCTCGCCGCCTCGCAGGCAATTTTCGGCCAATCTCCCTTCGGGTTCCTCCTGATCGACCCGGACCTGCGGATTCGCCGCGCCAACCAGCGGTTCGCCTCGACCTTCGGCGGCACCGTCGACGACCACCGCGGCCGGACGGTGAAGGACTATCTGTCGCCGGGTGAGACCGACCGTGTCTCGGCGATACTGCGCCGGGTCCTGGAGACGGGCGACTCCGTCACCGAGATGCTGGTCACGGGCACCGTGCCCGGTTCCACCGAGCGCCGCCACTGGTCCATCAACCTCTATCGCGTACACGGCGGTTCGGGCCGTGCGATCGGGATCGCGTGGCTGGGTACCGACATCACCGCGCGCCGCGCGGCCGCTCGTGAGGCCGCGCAGGCCCGGCGCAATCTCGCCCTCCTGAACGAGGCGGGAGCGCGTATAGGGAATTCGCTCGATCTGGAGACCACGGCCCGCGAACTCCTCGACGTGGCCGTCCCCGGCTTCTGCGACCTGGCCTCCGTCGACCTCTACCAAGGCCTGCTCGCCGGTGACGAGACCCCGCCGGGCCTCGCCGACGGCAGCGCCGAACTGCGCCGGGTGGCCTATGCCAGCGCCGTGTCCGACGCGCCCTTCGTCGGTGGCCGCAAGCTCGTGAGCGTCGGCGCGGTCCACCGCTTCGCCTTCAACTCCGCCTGCGCGGACGCCCTGCGCACCGCCAAGCCGCAGTTCGTCGCGGCCGAGGAGGGCGAGCTGATCCAGTCCACGCTCGCGGTGCCGATGGTCGCCCACGACACGGTCGTCGGCATCGTCCAGTTCTCCCGTACGAAGGGCAGCGAGCCGTTCGGGGAGCGCGACCGGGCGCTGGCGGTCGAACTGGCCGCGCGGGCCGCCGTCTGCATGGACAACGCGCGCCTGTACCGACGTGAGCACGAACGCGCCCTGATCCTCCAGCGCTCCCTGCTGCCCCCGGGCGACCCGGAGGCCTCCGGCCTGGACATCGCCTGCCGCTACCTCCCGGGGAACGCGGCGACGGAGGTCGGCGGCGACTGGTTCGACGTCATCGAACTGCCCGGTCACCGCACGGCGCTGGTCGTCGGCGACGTCATGGGCCGCGGTCTGCGGGCGGCCGTCGCGATGGGCGAACTGCGCACGGCCGTACGCACGCTGGCCCTGCTCGACCTCGAACCGGCCGAAGTGCTCTCCGCGTTGGACGAGATCGCCCGCGGACTCGGTACACCCGGCGGCACCCAGCAATCTACGCGCGGTGCCCGCCAGTCCCGGGACGCCGACCTCTCCGAGGTGTACCTCGCCACCTGCGTGTACGCGGTCTACGACTCCGTGACCCGCCGCTGTACGTTCGCCAACGCCGGCCATCTCCCGCCGGTCCTGGTCGAGCCCGGCGAGAGCGCGCTCATGCTCGACGTACCGCCGGGCATGCCCTTGGGCGTCGGCGGCGAGCCGTTCGAGGAGGTGGAGGTCGAACTCCCCGAGGGCGCCCTCCTGGCGCTCTACACGGACGGTCTCGTCGAATCCCGCGACCACCCCCTGGACGAGGGCCTGCAGGCCTTCGTGGGCGCCCTCACGGACCCCTCGGCCCCGCTGGAGGACGTCTGCGACCACGTCCTCAGCACCCTCGACACCCATCACGGCGAGGACGACATCGCGCTGCTGATGGCACGTGTCCAGGGGCTGCCCGCCGAGTCGGTCGGCGACTGGACGCTGCCGCGCGAGCCCCGGAGCGTGGGCCGCGCCCGCGAGTTCGCCCGCAACCAGCTGGTCGGCTGGGACCTGGAGCCGCTCGTCGACACGGCCGAACTGCTCGTCAGCGAGCTGGTCACCAACGCCCTGCGCTACGGCGAGGGCGAGATCCGGCTGCGGCTCCTCCTCGACCGCACGCTGGTCTGCGAGGTCTGGGACGCCGGTCTCGTCCAGCCGCGCCGCCGCCGGGCCCGCGACACCGACGAGGGCGGCCGGGGGCTCCAGCTCGTGGGGCTCCTCAGCGCCGCCTGGGGCTCGCGCCGCACGCCCCGGGGCAAGACGGTGTGGTTCGAACTGCCCCTGCCCAACGGCGGAACGAGCCTCGCGGACCCGGCGGAGGCCCTGCTGAGCCTGTTCTGACCGAGCCTGTTCTGACCGAGTCCGTTCCGACCGAGTCCGTTCCGGGCCGCCGGAGCCGCGTGGACCTCACCCCTTCGAAGAACGCCTGCCGATCTTCGACCCCAGCCAGACCAGTGGGTCGTACTTGCGGTCGACGGCGCGTTCCTTGAGGGGGATCAGGGCGTTGTCCGTGATCTTGATGCCCTCGGGGCAGACCTCGGTGCAGCACTTGGTGATGTTGCAGTAGCCGAGCCCGTGCTCGTCCTGCGCGGTCTTCTTGCGGTCCAGGCCGTTGTCGTCCGCCGCGTCCAGCGGATGCATGTCCAGCTCCGCCACCCGCATCAGGAAGCGCGGCCCGGCGAAGGCCGCCTTGTTCTCCTCGTGGTCGCGCACCACATGGCAGGTGTCCTGGCACAGGAAGCACTCGATGCACTTGCGGAACTCCTGCGACCGGTCCACGTCCTCCTGCATCATCCGGTACTCACCGGCCCCGAGGCCCTCCGGCGGTACGAACGCGGGCACCTCCCGCGCCTTCGTGTAGTTGAAGCCGACGTCGGTGACGAGGTCGCGGACCACCGGGAACGCCCGCAGGGGGGTGACGGTGATCGTCTCCTCGCGGGTGAACACCGACATCCGGGTCATGCACAGCAGCCGCGGCCGGCCGTTGACCTCCGCCGAACACGAACCGCACTTGCCGGCCTTGCAGTTCCAGCGCACGGCGAGATCCGGGGCCTGGGTCGCCTGGAGGCGGTGGATGATGTCGAGGACCACCTCGCCGTCGTTCACCTCGACCCCGAAGTCCTCCAGGCCGCCGCCGCCGACGTCCCCGCGCCACACCTTGAAGCGGGCCTCATAGCTGCTCACTCGTAGAGCTCCTCTTCGGCGAGGTACTTGACCAGCTCTTCCTTCTCGAAGAGAGCGAGCAGGTCGGGTCGGATGGGTTCGGTGGTCTCCCGGACGAGGTCGATCTGGCCGTGCACCGGGTCCGTCGCCGCCAGGCCGCCGGTGGGATCGGTCAGCTGACAGAGCAGGTTCACGCGCCGCCAGGCCCGGTCCATCGCCGGATGGTCCTCACGGGTGTGGCCGCCGCGCGACTCGGTGCGTTCCAGCGCGGCCCGGGCCACGCACTCGCTGACGAGCAGCATGTTGCGCAGGTCGAGCGCGAGGTGCCAGCCCGGGTTGAACTGCCGGTGGCCCTCGACCCCGGCCCGCCGGGCCCGTACCCGCAGGTCCGCGAGTTTCTCCAGGGCCGCCTCCATCTCGGCCTCCCGGCGGATGATGCCGACGAGGTCGTTCATCGCCTGCTGGAGTTCCTGGTGGAGGGTGTACGGGTTCTCCGGCGGCCGGCCGTCCTCCTGCTCGCCGGGCGCGGGACCCTCGGCCGAGAAGGGCCGCAGTGCCTCCGCGGCGGCGGCGTCGACCTGGACGTCCACGAGGGGGCGCCCGCCGGCGGGTCCGGTGAGGCCGGTGGCGTACTCCGCCGCGTGCAGTCCGGCCCGCCGCCCGAAGACCAGCAGGTCGGAGAGCGAGTTCCCGCCGAGCCGGTTGGAGCCGTGCATCCCGCCCGCGACCTCACCGGCCGCGAACAGCCCTGGCACCCCGCGGGCCGCCGCGGTGTCCGACTCGACCGCGATGCCGCCCATCACGTAGTGGCAGGTCGGCCCGACCTCCATCGCCTCGGCGGTGATGTCGACGTCGGCGAGTTCCTTGAACTGGTGGTACATGGACGGCAGCCGGCGCCTGATCACCTCGGCGGGCATCCGGGTGGAGACGTCGAGGAAGACTCCGCCGTGCGGGGAGCCGCGGCCCGCCTTGACCTCGGAGTTGATGGCCCGTGCCACCTCGTCCCGGGGGAGCAGTTCGGGCGGGCGCCGGTTGTGGTCCGGGTCCTCGTACCAGCGGTCGCCCTCCTCCTCGGACTGGGCGTACTTCTCCTTGAAGACGTCCGGGATGTACTCGAACATGAACCGCTTGCCCTCGGAGTTCCTGAGCACCCCGCCGTCCCCGCGCACCGACTCCGTGACGAGGATGCCCTTCACGGACGGCGGCCAGACCATGCCCGTCGGGTGGAACTGCACGAACTCCATGTTGAGCAGGGGCGCCCCGGCGAGCAGCGCCAGCGCGTGCCCGTCGCCCGTGTACTCCCACGAGTTCGACGTCACCTTGAAGGACTTGCCGATGCCGCCGGTGGCGACCACGACCGAGGGTGCCTCCAGGACGAAGAAGCGGCCGGACTCCCGCTGGTAGCAGAAGGTCCCGGCGACCCTGCTGCCGTCCTTCAGGATCCGGGTGACCGTGCACTCCTGGAAGACCTTCAGGCGTGACTCGTAGTCGCCGGTCTCCTTGAAGTCCTCCTGCTGGAGCGACACGATCTTCTGCTGGAGCGTGCGGATCAGCTCCAGGCCCGTACGGTCGCCGACGTGCGCGAGCCGCGGGTACTCGTGCCCGCCGAAGTTGCGCTGGGAGATGCGCCCGTCGTGCGTACGGTCGAAGAGGGCGCCCCAGGTCTCCAGCTCCCACACGCGGTCGGGGGCCTCCTGGGCGTGCAGCTCGGCCATCCGCCACTGGTTGAGGAACTTGCCGCCGCGCATGGTGTCGCGGAAGTGGACCTGCCAGTTGTCGCCCGAGTTGACGTTGCCCATGGCCGCGGCGATGCCGCCCTCGGCCATCACGGTGTGCGCCTTGCCGAACAGCGACTTGCAGATGACGGCCGTACGCGCGCCGCGTTCCCGCGCCGCGATCGCCGCGCGCAGGCCGGCTCCTCCGGCACCGACCACGACGACGTCCCACTCCTGCCGGTCGACCACGGACATCTGAAGCACCTTTTGTCTGTTAGAAGAAGGTCGGGTCGTCGAAGACGCCGGACGCGACCAGGTACACGTAGAAGTCGGCGAGTGCCACGCTCACCAGCGACGCCCAGGCGAGCTGCATGTGACGTGCGTTCAGCCGGCCCACCAGCTGCCAGGCCCGGTAGCGCACGGGATGCCTGGAGAAGTGCTTGAGCTTGCCGCCGACGATGTGCCGGCAGGAGTGGCACGAGAGGGTGTACGCCCAGATCAGCGTGATGTTGACCAGGAACACGAGCGTGCCGAGCCCCATGTGGCCCCACTCGTAGTCCTCGTTCCGGAAGGCGAGGACCGTGTCGTACGTGAGGATCCCGGCGACCGGTACCGCCGCGTAGAAGAAGTAGCGGTGGATGTTCTGGAGGATCAGCGGGAAACGCGTCTCACCGGAGTACTTCTTGTGCGGCTCGGCGACCGCGCAGGCCGGCGGTGAGGCCCAGAAGCCCCGGTAGTAGGCCTTGCGGTAGTAGTAGCAGGTCAGCCGGAAGCCGAGCGGGAAGATCAGCACGAGCAGGGCGGGGGACAGGCCCCACCAGCTGCCGAAGATCTCCCAGTTGGGCCCGTTCCTCATCGGCACGCAGTTCTCCGCCAGACACGGCGAGTAGAACGGCGAGACGTACGGGGCGGCGTAGTAGTCGCTGTTCGAGAACGCCCGCCACGTCGAGTAGACGACGAAGGCCAGCAGCCCGGCCGCCGTCGCGGCGGGCGCCAGCCACCAGCGGTCGGTCCGCAGATGCGGGGCGGTGATCGCGGCGCGCGTACCGTTGCGTACGCCGCCGCTCTTCATTTGGGGTTCCGTACCAGTGGCCAAGGAGAGCTCCGGTCGGGATCAGGGTGCGTGGCGGTCGCGGGCGCCGAGACCCTCGTCGTCGGAGTCCGTCCACAGGGTCGTGTCGTACGGGGTGTCGGGGATGGACACGAGGTCGGGGCGCTTGGGCCTGACGAGACCGGGTGCGGCCTCGCGCAGCAGTGCCACGCTCTCGCGCAGGTGATCGGCGTCGGTGCGCACCCTGCGCATCTCCAGGCCGCCACCGTCCACCTGCTGTTCCAGGCGCTTCACGGACCTCACCAGGTCGTCGAGGCAGCGCTGGACTGACGTCAGTTCGTCGTGCACGGACATGACTTGCCCTCACTTCCGCGGGCCCATCGGCCCAAGGCGGCAACGTTCATGCGCCTGCGAGTGTCGCGCGTCACACCGGCTGGTGGGAAGGGACGTGCATGGATTGGGAAGATCCGGCAGAAGCCCTCCGGGGGCGTGCGGGTACCGGGCCCGCTCCGGCGCGCGGGCCCGGAGCATTGCGCCGCACGGGTGGGCTTCCCCCGGCCCGTCGCCGTGTTGCCGCCCGGTGCCGGAACCTTTCCTCTTCAGTGGCCGCATAGATCTGATCAACTCCAAATACCGCCATACGTGATCAGACCACCCGTGTTCACCCGTGGAGCGGCCCCCCGGAGGTACCAGTCATGTCCCACGACGGCGTCGGACTGCGCGCGGTGACGCGCTCGGTAGCGTTCCTCACGGCGGGCGTCCTCGCGGTGCCCGCTCTCGCCGGGTGCAGTGAGCAGGACGAGGCGGGCAAGCCCGCCGCCGCCCAGGACATCGCGTCCGCGAAGCGCGATCGGATCGCCGACGGCGGCACCCTGCACTGGGCCGTGGACAACGTCCCCGAGACCCTCAACACCTTCCAGGCGGACGCGGACGCCGCCACCTCCCGGGTCGCCGGCGCCGTACTGCCCTCCCTGTACCGGCTCGACGCGAACGGCCACCCCCGGCGCAACCCCGACTATCTGGAGAGCGCGAAGATCGTCGATCGCGAGCCCCGGCAGGTGGTGCTCTACAAGCTCAACCAGCAGGCCGTCTGGAGCGACGGCCGCGAGATCGGCGCCGCGGACTTCGCCGCGCAGTGGCGCGCCCTGTCCGGCAAGGACACCGCGTACTGGACCGCCCGCAACGCCGGCTACGACCGCATCGAGAAGATCGAACGCGGCAAGAACGACCTGGAGGTGCGGGTCACCTTCAAGAAGCCGTACGCGGACTGGCAGTCCCTCTTCTCGCCGCTGTACCCGAAGGACGTCATGGGCACCCCGGACACCTTCAACGACAGCGCCCGCCGCAGGCTGAAGGTCACCGCGGGCCCCTTCTCCGTCGACACGGTCGACCGCAAGGCGGGCGACGTCACCCTCAAGCGCAACCCCCGCTGGTGGGGGCGGCCCGCCAAGCTCTCCGAGCTGGTCCTGCGGGCCGTGCCCCGCGAGAAGCGTGCCGCGGCGCTGGCCGGCGGCCGACTCGACCTGGCCGAGATCGACGCGACCGAGGCCCACCGGATCACGTCCGCCGCCCGGGAGACGACGGGCGGCCGGGGCGCGCCCCTCACCCATGGGCCCGGCGCCGCCCTCACCCCGGGCCGGGCGCTGCGTTCCTGGGCGATCGCGCACGGCTCCGACGAGGAGGCGGCCGACAAGGAGACCACGGCCCGCAAGAAGCGCGCCAAAGCCGTGGCGAAGTACACCGGCCAGCAGTCCGCCCTGCGCGGTTACGTGGTCCGCAAGTCCCTCGAACCGGCCTTCACCCAGCTCGCGTTGAACGGCTCCGAGGGCCCGCTCGCCGACGAACGCGTCCGCCGGGCCGTGGCCCGCGCCCTCGACCGCAAGGAGCTGGCCAAGGCCGTCCTTGAGCCGCTCGGCCTGCCCGCCGAGCCGGTCGGCAGCCACCTCGCGCTCGCCGGACAGCAGGCGTACGCCGACAACAGCGGAGCGCTCGGCGACCAGGACACCGGGGAGGCGCAGGCCCTGCTCTCCGACGCCGGATGGGTGGCGGGCGGCTCCGTCAAGGAGAAGAAGCCCAAGAAGGGGGCGGGCGCGGAGGCCTCGAAGGAGGCCAAGGACAAGAAGGCCAAGGACGCCAAGCACTCCAAGGACGCCAAGGACACGGACGAGGCGGACGGCACCGGGGACGACGGCACGTACATCGTCGGCGGGACGGACGACAAGCCCGCGGACGACGAGAGCCCCACCGTGCTCGCGCCCAGGAAGCGGGACGGGGCGAGCGGGGCGGAGAAGCACCTCGCCCAGGACGGGAAGCAGCAGCTCAAGCCCGGCGGCGCCCCGGGGGCGTACGCGCCCAGGGGCACCCGCGCCCCCGGCCCGGCGGCCGTGGGGCCGCTCGCCAGGAACGGCAAGCCGCTGTCGCTGCGGTTCGTGCTCCCCTCGGGCCCCGGATCCCAGTCGCTGCGGGCGGTCGGGGAGCGGATCGCCCGGATGCTGGACCGCGTCGGCATCCGTACGGAGATCTCCAAGGTCGCCGACGACAGCTATTTCAAGGATCACATCGCCTCGGGCCAGTACGACCTGGCGCTGTACTCCTGGCCCGCGTCCGCGTTCCCCGCGACCGACGCCCGCCCGATCTACGCCAAGCCGGTCCCGGCGGCGGACGGCTCCCTGAACGTCGAGCAGAACTTCACCCGGGTCGGCACCGACCAGGTGGACCAGCTCTTCGACCAGGCCGTCGGCGAACTGGACGCGGACGAGTCCCGCTCCCTGGTCCGCAAGGCGGACGCCCGCATCTGGGCCGCCGCGGCCTCGATCCCCCTCTACCAGCGCCCCCAGCTGACGGCGTCCCGCAACGGTCTGGCCAACGCGGGAGCATTCGGTTTCCAGACCCCGCTCTACGAGGACATGGGTTTCCTCAAAAAGAGCTGAACCCGCAGGTGAAGGCGATTCCCCGGCCCCGTCAGGGGCGCGGGGAACTGCGCGATCGACCCCCACCGGCCCGCGCTGTGAGAGCCGACCGAACCAGCCCGCGAAGCCCCAGTGGCAGCGCACCCGTACCATGGGGGTAAGGCCGTGGCACGTTTCAGCCCGGCAGGGCCCCGCGAAGCGGATGGCCGTAACCTCACTCCGGGAGAAGCGCCTCAATATGGCCACGCGCCACGACATCCGCAACGTCGCCATCGTCGCCCACGTCGACCACGGCAAGACCACCCTGGTCGACGCCATGCTCAAGCAGGCCGGTGCCTTCGCCGCGCACGCCGCCGAGTCGCTCGACGACCGCATGATGGACTCGAACGACCTGGAACGTGAGAAGGGCATCACGATCCTGGCCAAGAACACGGCGGTGAAGTACCACCCGAAGGATGGCGGCGACGTCATCACCATCAACATCATCGACACCCCCGGCCACGCCGACTTCGGTGGTGAGGTCGAGCGCGGTCTGTCGATGGTGGACGCGGTCGTCCTCCTGGTCGACGCCTCCGAGGGCCCGCTGCCCCAGACCCGCTTCGTGCTGCGCAAGGCGCTGCAGGCCCGCCTGCCCGTCATCCTGTGCATCAACAAGACGGACCGCCCCGACTCGCGCATCGACGAGGTCGTGAACGAGGCGTACGACCTCTTCCTCGACCTGGACGCCGACGAGGAGCAGATCGAGTTCCCGATCGTCTACGCGTGCGCCCGTGACGGCGTCGCGTCGCTGACCAAGCCGGAGAACGGCACGGTCCCGGCCGACAGCGACAGCCTGGAGCCCTTCTTCTCCACGATCCTGTCGCACGTCCCGGCCCCGTCCTACGACGAGGAGGCCCCGCTCCAGGCGCACGTCACCAACCTGGACGCGGACAACTTCCTCGGCCGTATCGCGCTGCTCCGCGTCGAGCAGGGCGAGCTGCGCAAGGGCCAGACGGTCACGTGGATCAAGCGTGACGGCAGCATGTCGAGCGTCCGCATCACCGAGCTGCTGATGACCGAGGCGCTCACCCGCAAGCCCGCCGAGAAGGCGGGCCCCGGTGACATCTGTGCCGTCGCCGGTATCCCGGACATCATGATCGGCGAGACCCTCGCCGACCCCGAGAACCCGATCGCGCTGCCGCTCATCACGGTGGACGAGCCGGCCATCTCGATGACCATCGGCACGAACACCTCCCCGATGGTCGGCCGCGGCGCGACCGGCAAGGGCGCGGACGCCAAGGCCGTGGTCAAGGACCGCAAGGTCACCGCCCGGCAGGTCAAGGACCGTCTGGACCGCGAGCTGATCGGTAACGTCTCGCTGCGGGTCCTCGACACCGAGCGCCCCGACGCCTGGGAGGTGCAGGGCCGCGGTGAGCTGGCGCTGGCCATCCTGGTCGAGCAGATGCGCCGTGAGGGCTTCGAGCTGACCATCGGCAAGCCGCAGGTGGTCACGCAGCAGATCGACGGCAAGACCCACGAGCCGGTCGAGCGCATGACGATCGACGTGCCCGAGGAGCACATGGGCGCGGTCACGCAGCTCATGGGCGTCCGCAAGGGCCGGATGGACAACATGTCGAACCACGGCTCGGGCTGGGTCCGGCTGGAGTTCGTCGTGCCGTCCCGCGGTCTCATCGGCTTCCGTACGGAGTTCCTGACCGGGACGCGCGGCACGGGCATCGCCCACTCGATCCACGAGGGCCACGAGCCGTGGTTCGGCACGCTGACGACCCGTAACAACGGTTCGCTGGTCGCCGACCGCTCGGGCGCCGTCACCGCGTTCGCGATGACGAACCTCCAGGAGCGCGGTGTGCTCTTCACCGAGCCCGGCACCGAGGTGTACGAGGGCATGATCGTCGGTGAGAACTCGCGCGCCGACGACATGGACGTGAACATCACCAAGGAGAAGAAGCTCACCAACATGCGGTCGGCCGCGGCCGACTCGTTCGAGGCGATCGTCCCGCCGCGCAAGCTCTCGCTCGAGCAGTCGCTGGAGTTCTGCCGCGACGACGAGTGCGTCGAGGTGACCCCGGAGGCCGTGCGCATCCGCAAGGTCAACCTGGACGCCCGTGAGCGCGGTCGCGCCGCGAGCCGCGCCAAGCACGGCTGACCCTGCCCCCGCGGGCCCCGGGAGCACGCTTCCGGGGCCTCTGAGGGCCCTTCAGGGGTCCCGCCGACGGTTCGAGAAGAGCCCGGCCCTCCGCACGGCGGGGAGCCGGGCCTTCGGCGTACCCGGACACGGGCCTGTCCGCGGGCCGAAAAAACGGCTCAGTTCGGACAACGGCGTAAAGGATGCGGCGGCGTTCGCATATCGGTCAATGCCCAATCAAGTTTCGGACACGTAAACGAAATTTTCGCAGTAGATGACCGATTCGCCGGAATCTCATCTCACCTGTCAAGCGCGCGTAGGTGTCATTCTCTGCAATTTTTGCTCAAAATTTCGACGGTAGGGAGATCCCTATGTCTTCCGCCCTTGACGCGCGTTGACCCACTTGGTGAAAGTTCCCTGAAACCACAGAACCTGCCGGTATCTGTGCTGCGCTCAACTCTCCATCCCCCGGGGGAAGAACAAAGATGACCAGTCCAACCAAGGCCGAGGGCTCCGGGCCGTCGGCGGCCTTGGACCCCGAGCTCGCGTCGAACGCCGAGCCCGCCGAGGCCGAGCAGCTCGAAGGCCGTTCCCCCGGGCAGCTCATGTGGCATCGCTTCAAGCGAGACCGTACCGGAGTCATCTCCGCGTGCGTGGTGATTTTTTTCTTCGCGGTCGCCGCCCTCGCCCCGGTCATCTCGTCCCTGTACGGCAAGGACCCCTACACGCTGTACGCGCAGGAGCCCGACTACCCCTTCCTGCTCGACGACTTCGCCATGCCCACCGGATCCTTCGGCGGCATGTCCTCCGACTTCTGGTTCGGCGTCGAGCCCAAGCTGGGCCGCGACGTGTTCACCATGCTGCTGTACGGCATGCGCACCTCGCTCTACATGGCCGTGCTCGTCACGGTGTTCAGCGTGGTCACGGGTGTCGTCCTCGGCATGATCAGCGGCTACTTCGGCGGCAAGGTCGACTACTGGCTGGGCCGGATCACCGACTTCTTCCTGGCCTTCCCGCAGCAGCTGTTCTTCATCGCCTTCATGCCGGTCGTCACCGCGATGTTCGTCTCCCCGACGGACGAGACCCCCACCTATCTGCGTGCGGTGGCGATCATCCTGGTGATGTGGTTCCTCGGCTGGATGGGCATGGCCCGTCTGGTGCGCAGCTCCGTACTCTCCCTGCGGGAGCGGGAGTTCGTGGAGGCGGCGAAGGTCTCGGGTGCCTCTCCGGCGCGTATCGTGCGCAAGGAGATCCTGCCGAACATCGTCACGCCGATCCTGGTGCAGGGCACGTACATGCTGCCCAGCGCGATCCTCTCGATCGCGTTCCTCAGCTACGTCGGTGTGGGCTTCGTCGAGCCGACACCGGACTGGGGCCGGATGTTCGCCATCGGCGCCGGGATCTACGAGCAGGACCCGATGTTCATGTTCTTCCCGGGCATCGCGATGGTGGTCTTCGTGCTCGCCTTCAATCTTCTCGGCGACTCCGTCCGGGACGCATTCGACCCCAAGACCGGACGCTAAACGTCCATTGGTGGTGGGGGGGCTGCCACCCCCGTTCCGGCTCGTCCGGACCGTCAGGCAGCACTCGTGGACAACTATCGACAGGTAGGTCATCGGAATCATGAACCCGATAAGAATGCGCACCGTCCGCGCCATAACCGTCGCGGTAGCGGCGGGATCGCTGGCACTGACCGGCTGCAGCGACAGCGGCAAGGACAGCGGCAAGGACGACTCCAAGTCCAAGGAGGACGCCAAGGCGCAGTCGAAGCCCGTCGCCTACGGTGACGCGCAGGCGTCGACCGGTCCGGCCGAGGCGGTGGCCGGGGCCAAGTCCGGTGGCACGATCAACGTCTACCAGCAGTCCGACCTGTCCCACATGGACCCGGGCCAGATCTACGTCAGTGACGCCGGCCAGTTCGCCAACCTGATCCACCGCGGTCTGACGAACTTCCAGGAGGACGCGAAGGGCAACCTGACCGTCGTCGGCGACATCGCCACCGACTCGGGCAAGTCGTCCGAGGGCGGCAAGACCTGGACGTACACCCTGAAGGACGACGTCAAGGACGAGGACGGCAACGTCATCACGTCCAAGGACGTCCGGCACACCATCGAGCGGCAGTACTCGAAGGTGATCTTCGACGGTCCGACCTATGTCCAGACCTGGCTCTCGGGCTCCGACTACCGCAAGGCGCTGCCGGACGGCCCCTACAAGGGCAAGCACCTGCCGGACTCGGTCCTTGAGACCCCGGACGACAAAACGGTCGTCTTCCACTTCAAGACCGCCCAGCCGGACCTCCCGCAGGCCCTGGCCATGGCCGGTTACGCCATCGTGCCCGAGAAGCAGGACACGAAGGAGAAGTACGACAAGGCCCCCGCCTCCCTCGGCCCGTACAAGATCGCCGAGTACAAGGCCGGCAAGTCCCTCAAGCTCGTCAAGAACGAGCAGTGGGACGAGAAGACGGACTCGGTGCGCCACCAGTACGTCGACGGCTACAACTTCACCAACACCATCGACCAGGCCAGCCAGACCAAGCGTCTGATCGCCGACAAGGGCGAGGCCGCCAACGCCATCCAGTTCACCGACTCGGTGGACCCGGCGCAGCTGTCGACGGTCATCGGCAACGCCGACGCCAAGAAGCGCACCATCCAGGGCTACCAGGTCTACGTCTGGGCCCTGAGCTTCAACCTCGACAGCGCCCAGATGAAGGACAAGAAGATCCGGGACGCGATCACCTACGCGATCCCGAACCAGTCCATGGTGCAGGCGGACGGCGGCCGGTACGGCGGTGAGGTCGCGGGTGGTCTGCTGGCCCCGACCCTGCCCGGCTTCGACCCGAAGTACGACCCGTTCGGCAAGCTGAAGAAGCCCAACGGTGACCCGGCGAAGGCCAAGGAGCTGCTGAAGGAAGCGGGCTTCAAGGAGGGCACCAAGCTCAGCTACGCCTACTCCAACACCCCCCGCGGCCAGGCCCAGATGGTCATCATCAAGGACGCGCTGAACAAGCTCGGCTTCGATGTCCAGGCCAAGGAGATCGACCGCGCGACCTTCTACGAGCAGGTCGGCAAGCTCAAGAACCCGTACGACCTGTACATGACCGGCTGGGGCCAGGACTGGCCGTCGCCGTCCACGGTCATCACGCCCGTCTACGACGGTGACCTGATCGCCGACGGTGCGCCGAACTACTCGCACATCAACGACCCGAAGGTCAACGACCTCATCAAGAAGGCCGTGACCGAGGAGCCCGAGGCAGCCGCCAAGACCTGGGAAGAGGCCCACCACCGCATCGTGGAGGACACCAACCCCAGCGCCCCGGTCTACTACTCGAAGCAGATGCAGCTCTACGGTTCGAACATCGGTGGCGCCCGGTTCAGCACGGAGTCGAGCTACATCGACATCAACGACCTGTTCCTGAAGCAGCCGTAACACCCATGCTCGGCTGATCCGCGGGGGTGTGCGCCAGGCGGAGCGCACCCCCGCGGTCGGTATCCCCCTCCTGCCGCCGCGTTTCGAAGAGAGCACCCACCCGCCATGCTTCAGTTCCTCATCCGCAGGCTGAGCGGCGCCGTCGTGATCATGTTCCTGATCGGCGCCTTCACGTTCTTCCTGTTCTATACGATCCCCCAGGACTTCGCGCAGCTGTCCTGCGGCAAGAACTGCTCCCCCGAGAACATCGCGGTCATCCGCGAGAACCTCGGCCTGGACAAGCCCATCACCACCCAGTTCTGGGAATTCATGATGGGCATCGTGTCCGGCCGGGACTTCCCGCAGGGACACTGCGCCGCCCCGTGCCTGGGTGTCTCGTTCGACAGCGGCGACTTCGTGTGGGACTCCATCATGGACCGCTTCCCGCTGACGCTCTCGCTGACCATCGGCGGCCTGGTGATCTTCCTGCTGTTCGGCCTCGGTACGGGTCTGATGGCGGCCTGGAAGCGCGGTACCGCCCTCGACAAGGTCGTCAGCGGCTCCTCGATGGTGCTCAGCTCGTTCCAGATCTACTTCCTGGGCCCCATCGTCCTCAGCCTCCTCGTCTACAACACCGGCTGGCTGGAGAGCCCCAAGTACGTGTCCTTCACGGACAACCCCGGCAGCTGGTTCATGGGAATGCTGATCCCGTGGGCCGTGATGGCCACGATCTTCACCGCCCAGTACACCCGTATGGCACGCTCGACGATGATCGAGCAGCTCCAGGAGGAGCACGTCAGAACCGCGCGAGCCAAGGGCATGCGGCAGAGCTACGTCTTCTTCCGCTACGCCTGGCGCGGTTCACTCATCCCGATCGTCACGATCATCGGCATGGACCTCAGCGCGCTCCTGTCGGGCGCCGTGGTCACGGAGTTCACCTTCGACCTCGCCGGTATCGGGCGTCTCGCGGTCGAGGGCTCGCTGACCAAGGACCTTCCGCTGACGATGGGCGTCATGCTGTTCGGCGCCTTCTTCATCCTGATCCTGAACATCGTCGTGGACCTCGCCTACGCCTACATCGACCCGCGCGTGCGCCTCGCCTAGGAGAAATACCGTGACCACACTGACCAAGACCGAAGGCGAGAGGGCCCCGAGCGGGCCGGAGGCCTTCCTCTCGGTCCGCGACCTGCGGGTGCGGTTCTCCACAGAGGACGGCATCGTGAAGGCCGTCGACGGGCTCTCCTTCGACGTCGAGCGCGGCAAGACGCTCGGCATCGTGGGGGAGTCGGGATCGGGCAAGTCCGTCACCAACCTGACCGTCCTCGGACTGCACAACCCCAAGACCGCCACCGTCGAGGGTGAGATCGTCCTCGACGGCAAGGAACTGGTCACCGCGACCGAGAAGGAGATGGAGAAGCTTCGCGGCAACAAGGTCGCGATGATCTTCCAGGACCCGCTGACCGCGCTCTCGCCGTACTACACGGTGGGCCGGCAGATCGCGGAGCCCTTCATGAAGCACACCGGCGCCTCCAAGAAGGAGGCGAAGCTGCGCGCCATCGAGATGCTCGACAAGGTCGGCATCCCGCAGCCCGCGATGCGCTTCGAGGACTACCCGCACCAGTTCTCCGGCGGTATGCGCCAGCGCGCGATGATCGCGATGTCGCTGATCTGCAACCCGGACCTGCTCATCGCGGACGAGCCGACCACGGCTCTGGACGTGACCGTGCAGGCCCAGATCCTGGACCTGCTCAAGGACCTCCAGCAGGAGTTCGGCTCGGCGATCATCTTCATCACCCACGACCTCGGCGTCATCTCCAAGATGGCCGACGACCTGCTGGTGATGTACTCGGGCCGGGCCGTGGAACGCGGCAGCGTCCGCGAGGTACTGCGCGCGCCCCAGCACCCGTACACCTGGGGCCTGCTGAGCTCCATGCCGCGACTCGGCGGTGACACGGCGCAGGCGCTCACCCCGATCCCGGGGTCCCCGCCCAGCCTGCTGAACCCGCCGTCGGGCTGCCCGTTCCACCCCCGGTGCGGCTTCACGTCCGAGGTCGGCGGCAACCGCTGCTCCACCGAGCGGCCGGAGCTGGCCGCGGGCCGCGGCGCCGCCTGTCACCTGGACGACGCGCAGAAGTCGACCTTTTTCATCGAGCAGATCAAGCCCCGGCTGGGCTAGGGAGAACGACTCATGAGCGACAAACTCACCCTGCCGAAGCCGCAGGGCCCGGTGGACGGAACAGCCGAGACGCTGCTCTCCGTCGAGGGCCTGACGAAGCACTTCCCGATCTACGGCGGCTTCCCGATCAAGCGCAAGGTCGGAGCCGTGCAGGCCGTCGACGGGGTCGACCTGACCGTCGGAGTCGGCGAGAGCGTCGGCCTGGTCGGCGAGTCCGGCTGCGGCAAGTCGACGACCGGCCGGCTCATCACCCGGCTCCTTGAGCCGACGGCCGGCAAGGTCACGTACGCGGGTCAGGACATCACGCACGCCTCGCGCCGGCAGATGGCGCCCGTACGGTCCGAGATCCAGATGATCTTCCAGGACCCGTACTCCTCGCTGAACCCGCGGCAAACCGTCGGCACCATCATCAAGTCGCCGATGGAGGTCAACGGGATCAACCCGAAGGGCGGCATCGAGAAGCGCGTCCGTGAGCTGCTGGAGCTGGTCGGGCTCAACCCCGAGCACTACAACCGCTTCCCGCACGAGTTCTCCGGCGGTCAGCGCCAGCGCATCGGCGTGGCCCGCGCGCTGTCCCTGAACCCGAAGCTGATCGTCGCGGACGAGCCCGTGTCGGCCCTGGACGTGTCGATCCAGGCACAGGTCGTGAACCTTCTCCAGAAGGTCCAGGAAGAGATGGGCATCGCCTTCCTCTTCATCGCCCACGACCTGGCGATCGTCCGGCACTTCTCGCAGCGCCTCGCGGTGATGTACCTGGGCAAGGTGGTGGAGGTCGGCGACCGCGACTCCATCTACAACCGGCCCCGTCACCCGTACACGCACGCCCTGCTGTCGGCCGTCCCCGAGGTGACGCTCGACGACGAGACCGAGGACCGGGAGCGCATCCGGCTCTCCGGCGACGTCCCCTCGCCGATCCACCCGCCGTCCGGCTGCCGCTTCCGTACGCGCTGCTGGAAGGCGCAGGACAAGTGCGCGACGACCGAGCCGCCGCTCGTGCAGATCTCCGGCAACCGTGAGAACCATCTGACGGCCTGCCACTTCCCGGAGGACCCGACGACGGAGGCCCGCGACGCGGACATCGTGCTGGACCCGGCGCTGGCGGCGCTGGAGAAGGAAGGGGAGTAGGAGGGCGGGGGCGCTGCCCCCGGACCCCCGGTCCTCGGACGCCGGACGGGCTGAAGATTTCGCGGACGGGCCGCGATTCTTCAGCCCGTCCGGCGTTTTCGGACGCAGCAGTTCAGCCCGACCACGGACCGCCGGGCTCGTTCTGCCAGCGGTGAAACACCCCTCCCGTGTCGTCCACGCCGAAGACGGCCATCCCCGAGCCGTGGTCCACGACCGACGGAACCCCGGTGCTGACACGCGGGGCGGGCACCGCGGGCGTGCCCGCGGCCTCCCTGGCCTCGTCGAGGAGAGCGCGGGCCTTGTCCGCGACCTGGTCGTACCGCTCCGGGAAGGCCGAACGCTGCACCTTCTGGGCCGTCTGCCCCGCGGTGAGCTGCGGCGACTGCTCCTCGACCCGTACGGCGCGGACGAAGAACTGCCGGGCCGCGTACGGTACGTGCCTGATCTGCTCCGGGGTTCCCCAGCCCTGACTGGGCCGTTGCTGGAAGACGCCGAGGGAGTCGCGGTCGCCGCAGTCGAGGTTGTTCATGTGCGACTCGACCCAGCCGGCCTCGAAACCGGCGAGCATCACCTTGTCCGAGACCTGGAGTTCGCGGCCGACGAGGTAGACGGCCCTGGTCACGTCGAGATCGTGGTGGGGCGGGATGTGGCACGCCATCCTGGGGCTCCTGATCCTGGGGCGGACGGTTTACGGGGCGGGGCGGGCCGCCGCCGGGGCCTCGGCCGGGGTACGGGGAGCCGCGAGTACGCCGGTGACCGCGGACGCGTCGGGATCGGCGGCGAGGCTGCCCTCCATGTCGACCCAGCTCTCGTTCCAGGCATGACCGTGCTCGGGGCCCCGCTGCCAGGTGTGGGTGACCCGGCCGCGCGCGTCCCGTCCGAAGACGGAGAGATCACCGCTGGGGTTGAGGACCACGGCGGGGTCGCTGGTGAGCTGTCCGCCGAGGGGGTTCCAGTCGGACCAGGGGCCGCCGGTGCCGGTCTGCCAGCGGTGGTGGAGGGCGTTGTCGGTGCCGCGGGTGAAGAGGACCATGCCTCCGTCGCGGCCGACGAGGACGGTGGGGCGTCCTTGTGCGGTTCCGCCCATGTCGACCCAGGTGTCGTGCCAGGCGTGACCGTGCTCGGGGCCGCGCTGCCAGGT